>JBFHRT010000056.1:0-9130 GCA_041591575.1 Spongiibacteraceae bacterium | reverse complement strand
GCCGCCCATGCCATAGATGGCCGACCAGCGCAGGGCGAGATGCGCGCTCTCGCCAACACGTCGCGCCAGCATCAGCAATAGTGCCAGCACCGCCACAAACAGCAGCTGACCGACTTCGATACCGATGTTAAAGGCCAGCAGCGCCGGTACCAGATCGTTGGTGGGCAAGCCCAGCTCTGCCAGCACCCCGGCAAAGCCCAGGCCATGCACCAAACCAAACGCCGCTGCCAGCGGCCAGGCGCCTACTGACCGCAGCCGGGGCAGGCGCGCCTGCGCAGCCGCTGGCGTTTCGTCACGCCGGCTCAGCTCCAGCGCCAGAATCAGGATGCTGGCGGCTATGCCCAGCTCCACCAGCGCCGGCCAGCGGGGTATCAATTCCAGGCTGACCAGCGCCAACGTGAGGCTGTGGCCGACGGTGAAGGCGGTAACCGTTACCAGCAGCTGCCGCCAGTGGCGCGCCAGCAACAGCAGGCCAGTGACAAACAGCAGGTGATCAACCCCGATCAGAATGTGCTCCGCCCCCAGCAGCAGGTACTGGCCGATCAGCGACCAGCCACTGGCCTGGCGCGGCACGGTATAGCTCGGCTGGTCGGCGCTGAGTAACTGCTGCTGCAATCGCCCACCCTCGGGCTGCAGCCGCAACAGCGCGGCAGTGCGGCCGCTGCTGAGCGAGGTCACCGCTAAGGTCTGGCCGCCGAGGCCGCCGGGGCAGCGCATCTCCCAGCGCCACTCCAGCGCGCTGCCGGCGCTGTGCAGCGCCGGCTCACTGCGCTGGCAATTGTCGGGAAAGACCGGCTCCGGCGCCACTGCCGCCAGCCGCGGCGTGCGCCACAGCACGGCGTAATGGTGGGCGTAGAGTTCGTCGATCTGCAGCAGCGACGGCGCCAGCTTGTGCGCCAGCGCCGGCGCGCTGCCCAGGCACAGCAGCAACAGCACGATGGCACGCGCGTTCATGGCAGCACCTCGTAGCACTCGCGCAATTCGGCCATATAATCAGCCAGCGCGCGCTGCTGTGACTGTCGCCGCCACTGGGCCTGCAGCGCCGACTGCACCTCGGCGAAGGGCTGGTAGCCGGCCTCTTCAAACTGTTCTATCAACACCAGGTGGTAGCCGTAGGCCGACTCAACAGGCCCCAGCCAGCCCCGGGCTGGGTTGGCCAGCAGCGCTTCGCCTTGTGCCAATAGCGTCTCGACAAAAGCCTCGCCAAAATAAAACGCCAGCGCATTGCTGTCTTGCAGCGGCAAGCGGTTTCCATGCAGAAAGACATCGCCCAGCTGTGGCGCAGTGGCCAGGTCAACCGGCTCAGCCCGCAGCGTCTGCAACAGCTGCTCGGCACGTTGCCGTGGCAGTGGCTTGTCGGCACTGAGATAGATATGGCTGAGTTGCAGCCGCGCAGGCAGCTGCCAACGCTCGCGCTGCTGCTGATAGAGCGCGCGCAGCGCCGGCTCGTCGGGCTCGGTGGCGTCAGCACGGGAACGACCGTAGTCTTCCATGCGCTGGATCAGTCGCCGCCGTATCACTTCGTCGCGCTTGTGCACCTCCAGCGCCAGCACCGCCGCCAGCTGTTCACGCTCGCTGCCCACTATGCCGAGGAAGCGCGCATCACGTAACAACCGCTGCTGCACCACCGGATCGTCGCGGTGCAGCTGCCGGCGCAGGGCCTCAGTAAGCAGAATGTCGCCGTCGGTTTCAGCGGCCAGTAGTTGTTGGCGCTCGCGCTCAGTGGGCAGCCGGCCGCTGCTGCGCACCCACTCGTCCAGCACCGCCTGCAAGCGCTCGGGGCCGGGCGCGTTGATGCGGTAGCTGTCGCGCTGCGCCTGCCAGGCACTGCCTGCGTAAAGCAGGCCACCCAATAACAGGAAGTGCAGCGCCGGGCGCGACCACCAGCTCATCACTTGCCGCCGCCCTCCGCCGCAGGCGGCCGATACCAGATCGGCGAGGTCCAGGCGCGCTCCTGGATGCTAGGGCGGTGCTCGACGGCGCAGCAGGCTTCCAGGCCATCGCTGATGGTCTCAGGCTTGCTGCAGTCGACACCGCTGGCGGCGCAGATGCGCTGGCTCCAGCGGCAGGTGGGGTTCTCCACCACCCGGGCGTAGTAGTAAGCCGATTCCGCCGGGTTGAACTGGGGGTCACGCCACACCGTGCACAGCTCGCGGAAGCCTTTGCCCTTGGGCTGGCAGCTCTGCAGGTCAACGCTGGCGCCGTTGTCGGGATTGCCTGCCACCTCGAACACGCGTTCGCGCTGGCGCCCGTCGCCGTCGATCCAGCCTTTGATGATCTGTACCCGCTGCAGCGCTGTACCCGGATTGCGCTGGGTGCCGGGGTCCATCATCGCCGCCACCGCAAACTGCGGCGCACCGCCTTCCGGCGCGGGCGACAAATCACCGCCCATGGGCACGCCGCCGCGGTATCCCTGGGCAGCGAAGTCGGCGCTGTTGCACATCGCCGCCGGGTAATCCCAGCCGCCGAAGAAACGCACGGTCATGCGCGGTCCACTGGTGCCGTAAGTCTCCCGTCGCTGCATGGCGGCAAACAGCGCGTCGCGGCTGTTTTGCTCGGCCCACACCACCGCCAGACCACCGGGGTTGAATTCCAGGTCGTCGGGCAAGCCCTTGGGCACGCCACTGCCAGCAGGCTCACCGGCACCGCCGTGGCCGAGAAAGCTCCCCTCCTCAGCGGCGCCCGCGGCAGAGATATGGGTATCGGTGCTGCCGATAAAGCCCACCTTGAAGGGGTTCACCCCGAGTTTCTGCTCCTGCGCCAGGCCATCGCGCAGCACTGCGCGCAGGAAGCCGTCATCGGCCTTGGGCGCGCTGCGAGTCAGGCTCATAAACTTGCCAGAAAATTTGTCATAGGGCAGCTGCTCAAACGCGCAGAGCTCATCTTCAGTGTTGCCCGGGCCGTAATAGCACTCGGAGCTACCCTTGTGCTGCATGACCTCCACCAGCCGCTCCAGGCGCTGGCGCTGGGCGGCGTCGGCGGCGTCAATGGCCTCGCCATCATCGCCCACGGTCTGGAACATAAAGCCATCACTGAGATTGGAGTTGTGGGGTATCACCAGTACTTCACAGCCATTACCGGCGTTAACACACTGCTTGTCCAGTGCATCCCAAAGCTGTGGCGCCGAAGGGGTGTCGATAAAGCTGACCGGCAGCTCGGGCACACGCTCGTTGCGAAAGATGATATTGCGGTGGAGGTTGGCCAGATTGTCCGATGCCCCGGTCCATTCGTAGCCGACAAAGGCGGTGAAGTCACAGTTGGCGCTGCGGTCGTAGGCGGCCTCCGCGGCCTGCTGCGCTTCCTGCCACGGTCCGCGACCAGCCTGGCGGCAGAGCTCGCCGTCGTCACCGCAGAAACCCAGGCGCTTCGCCCGCGAGGACTGGGTGTTAAACAGGAAAAATGCTGTGCGCGGCCAGGCCCGGTACAACCGGCACTGCCAGGCGCCGTAGCCCTCGGCCTCGGGGCTGTTACAGGTAGACACCTCCCCCAGCAGCTCGGCGTGATCGGTGACCACCGCGAAATCCAGTGGCCGTTCCAGCTGTAGCGAGCGCAGTGGCTCACCCGCTGCGGTCCACGGCTGCACACCGATGCGCTCGCCACGGGCGAAGGCGTAGGCGTCGGCCGGAGCGGTGCGGGTGCCCTGGGTACTGGCGTCTAACGAGTACTTGGTGTGAACGTGGGTATCGCCAAAATAGGGAGCCCGCAGCGGGTGGTATTCGGCACAGGGTTCACGCTGCTCGGTGAGCGCAAAGGGACGCTCGGCGGATGCAGCCAGCACCACCGCAGGCTGCAGTAGGAATATCAGTAGCAACGGGAACAAAACGCGCATATTGCGGGGCTCCTAATGGGGGCTAAGAACTACTAAAACAGCCGAATTATCCGTATTCGCAACCCCGGGATCAATCGCTCGGCAGCCGGCAAGCCCCTCTATAAACGAATGGTAATACGCCCCACCCGCAGTTCAGGCTGTATTCAGTTTTCCTGTGCCATGCTGTCGTTACGATGAACGGCCACAATCAAGATACAGACACGATAGCGAAAGCGGGAGCGCCACCATGAAAAAGTTTCTGACGTTGATGGCTCTGGTGTTGGCAAGCAGCGCCTTTACCGCCACCGCCGCCAGTGCTCACTCGTCGGTTTACGGCAGCGTCCACTACAGCAGCGGCTACAGTCACGGCCACCACTATCGCGACCACGGCCATCATGGTTACCGCCACCACTACTCGGTGCGCCACCACGTGCATGGGCCGCACTGCTATGGTGTCGGCGGCCACTACTACAGCCGCGGCCACCACTATCGCGGTCACCACTACCATGGCCACGGCCGTATCCGGGCTTATTCGCACTCGCCGCGGCTGAGCGGCCACGTTAACCTCCGCTTTTAAGCGTCTCTGGCGGGCGGGCCGCTCTCCCAGGGGCGCCGCCCGCCTTTTTTCTATGCTAGCTGCTCATTAACCCGCTGATACCAGGCCTGAAGATTCTGGCAATGGGCGGGCACGCTCTCCTTCACCCAGCCGGCAAAATCACAGCAAACCAGGGCGTCGATATCGGCCTGGCTCAATCCGTCGCCGACGATGAACTGGCGGCCATTGAGGTGCTCGTCCAACATGTCAAAGAAGGCATGCAGGCGCGTGCGACCACGCTCCACCAACTCCGGAATCTGCGGCAGATTGAGTGTTCCCGGCAGGGCCCGGTCGCGAAAGGCATCGCCCTTGTTGCGCAACATTTCCGCCACCGCCATCAGCCCCTCAAGGAAAATGCGGTGCATCCAGCCCATCACCTGGGCACGCTCCAGGTCGCCCTGCCCCAGCAGCGGCCGCTGCGGGTGTTGGGCTTCCAGATACATGCAGATGGCAACCACATCGCAGAGCACGCTGCCGTCATCCAGCTGCAATGCGGGCACGGTGCAGCGCGGGTTAATGGCTTTGAAATCGTCGGCAAACTGGCCGCCGGCCATCAGGTCGATTTCCTCACTGTCCAGCGCCAGGCCCTTGTACTTGAGAAACAGGGCGACACGGCGCGGATTCGGGGCCACTTCAAAGGTGTACAGTTTCATTGCATCTCCTCAGCAACGGGGTGTTGTTGTTATTAGGCTGACCGCAGGGCCTGCCCAGCAAGCGGGCGAGTGCGTTGAGCAAGGCCACTCTCCGCTTTGCGTAGCCGACGGCCATAGTTACTAGGCATAGCCACTAGGTATAGCCACTAGACATAGCCACCAGGGTTGTAAATTGTCAGGCTGGGCTATTCAGGCTGGGTTCAGACAGCCGGCGCTACGCTGAAAGCACACTAACAGTAAAAGAGGTTGTGACCATGCGCAAATTCAGTCTCGGCCTGATGGCGGCCCTGTGCAGCGGCATCGCGCTGGCCGACCACCGCGACGCCGTCACCGACTATGCCAAGGTGACCCGAGCCGAACCCATTTATGAAGAGGTCGCCTATCGCCAGCCCCGTGAGCGCTGCTGGGAAGAAACCGTCGCCTACCGTGAGCGCAGCCACACCGCTCCCATTCTGGGCGCCATTATCGGTGGTGCCATCGGTAACGAGCTGGGACACGGTCACAGCAACAAGAAAGTGGGCGCGGTGGTCGGCGCGGCACTGGGTGCCTCCATCGCCAGCGACGCCTCCCGCCACCACGGCGGCACCAGCTACCACACGGAGCAGCACTGCACGACTGTCAGCGACGTGCACTATCGCCAGGAGGTGGTTGGCTACAATGTCACATACCGATACCATGGCAGGCTGTACCACACGCGTTTGCCCTACGACCCGGGCAAGCACATCAAGGTGCGCATTGACGTAATGCCGGCTGAGTAGTTGGCCGGCATCGGGAGCGGACGACAGCGACGACTATGAGCAACATCGGAAAACACAGTCATTGGTGGCGGGCGCTGGCTCTGGTTTTGCTAACCAGCAGCGCCAGCGCCGTGCCGCTGCTGGACCGCGGCAGTCCGCGCGGGCAGCTGCCGGGCAGTAACCTGACGGCTCCGAGGCTGCAACAACCCTCCGTAGACATCGACGAGGCCATCGCCATCGCCGAGCGCCGCTACAACGGCCGCGCCGTGGGCGCCCGCCACGTTGGCAACGGTGTCTATCGGGTGCGGATTCTGCAGGACAACGGCAAGGTCAGAACCGTCACCATCCGCTAGCGGCGAGTAGCGACTCGTCAACCAACGCGCCCCACTCCCAGACGCACCGATTTTTCCAGGTGCGGGAATTCAAGGTACGGACATTTCAAGGTACAAGCATGCGACTGCTGATTGTCGAAGACGACCCCAACCTGCTCAACCAGCTCAAGAAGGCGCTGGGCAATCACGGCTACGCCTGCGACGGCTGCGACAACGGCCGCGATGCCCTGTTTATGGGTAGCGAGGTCGACTACGACCTGGCCGTGGTTGACCTCGGCCTGCCGGAAATGGACGGCATCAGTGTGATCGCCAACTGGCGCCAGAAGCAGCGCAATTTCCCGGTGTTGATCCTTACCGCCCGCGGCCGCTGGCAGGACAAGGTCGCAGGACTGGAAGCCGGCGGCGACGACTATGTGGTCAAACCGTTTCAGATGGAGGAAGTGCTGGCGCGCATCAATGCGCTGATCCGGCGCTCGGCCGGCCATGCCAGCCCCTCATTGAGCTTCCAGGGTCTGGTCATCGACACCCAGGCCAAAACCGTGCGCTGCAACGAACGCGCACTGGAGCTCACCGCCTTTGAGTACAATGCGCTGGAATACCTCGCGCTGCGCAGCGGCCAGGTGGTTTCCAAGTCGGAACTGACTGAACACCTCTACGACCAGGACTTCGACCGCGACAGCAATGTCATTGAGGTGTTTATCGCCCGCCTGCGCAAAAAACTCGACCCCGATGGCAGCCTCAAGCCCATTGCCACCGTGCGCGGACGCGGTTACCGCTTCGACCTGCAACCGGCCTCATGAGCCAGCGCCGGCAGTCGATCACCCGGCGGCTGTTGCTGGCCACGGTGGCCACGCTGCCGCTGTTTCTCGGTATCACCGGCTACGCCATCGACCGCGCCCACAGCCACAGCCTGCGCATGGCGGAAAACGATCGCCTTCGCCTGCACTTCTACAGCCTGCTGGGCGTGATGGAGTGGGACGACGACGGCAATATTGATATGGAGCGACTCAAGGAACCCAGTTTCTGGCAGTTTCGCTCCGGGCTCTACGCCGCTATCGCCGCCGCCGATGGCGCGCCGCTGTGGATCTCGCCCTCGGCCAGTACTCTGCAACTGCCACTGCTGGACGGTGAGACTGCCGCGGGGCGCGAGCTGTTCGACAGTGTCGACGGCGACAGCGACCCCTTCTTCCGCCTGCGCTACCACATCCTCTGGGAGAGCGAGTCAGGCGAGGAAATCCCCCTGCAGTTCACCCTGCTCGCCAGCCAGGCCACCTATCGTCTGGAGCTGGCCAGCTTCCGTCGCGAGATTACCCTGTGGCTGAGCGCCGCCGCCGCGATTTTGCTGCTGATTCAAACCACCGTATTGCGCTGGGGGCTGGCGCCACTGCGGCGGCTGACCGGCGAGCTGGAGGAACTAGAGAGCGGCCAGCGCGAGCAGCTGCCCGGCGATTACCCGCGCGAACTAGCCGGCATTACCCGCAACCTCAACCGCCTGCTGCACAAGGAACACAAGCAGCGCGAGCGCTACCGCAATACGTTGGCCGACCTGGCCCACAGCCTGAAAACACCGCTCAGCGTGCTGAAATCCACCATCGGCAGCGGCGACGGTGATCCCCGTTTGCTGGACGAGCAGCTGCAGCGCATGGACAGCATCATCGGCTATCAGTTGCAGCGCGCGGTCAGCGCCGGCGCCCGCCAACTGGGCCAGAAAACCGCGCTGCGCCCCGTTGCCGAGCGGCTGCTCAACACCCTGCAGAAGGTGTATCAGGATAAAGGCGTGACCGCAGACAATGCCGTAGCAAACAGCCTGCGGCTGGCCATCGACGAACACGACCTGATGGAACTGCTGGGCAATTTGCTCGACAACGCGTTCAAGGCCTGTCGCGGCAAGGTGCGAGTTTCATGCAGCTCACACGGGGATACGCGGCAGCTGCTGATTGAAGACGACGGTCCCGGGGTTTCCACCGAGCTTGCCGAAAAGTTACTGCAGCGCGGCCAGCGCGGCGACCAGTACGGTTCCGGCCAGGGGCTGGGGCTGTCCATTGTCAGTGATATCGTCGACGCTTACGGCGGCGATATTCAGTTCGGTAACAGCGAATTGGGTGGCGCGGCAGTCAGTATTAACCTGCCGGATCATTGAGCCGGTGCGTGATGGCACAGGGAGTGTGACTTGGCAAAGGGCACCAGGCGGCACTTCCCTGTGCCGCCAGCCTGGCCGTTCAAGCGGCGTTTAGAACGTCTTTTTCAGCTTCCAGTAGAAATCGGCTTCCGCCTCATCGAGCACCGCCTGATCGATATTGCTCTCGCTGATGGGCGCCGCCGCCACCAGCTCCATCTCCGTCTGCCAGCCAAGGTCCGCTACCAGGCGAACACCGCCATCTGAAATGCTGCGGGTGTCGGCCGCATCGCCGCCGGCATTTTCATACCAGGCCTGGCCATGCTCGACAAACAGTGAGGGTTTAAAGGTTGCCCCCCACAGCTCCCAACCGCTGCCTTCGAGACTGAGGCGGGTATAGGTGCCGGAGTCTCCCACCAGCACTGCCGGCAGGTAGGCACTCAGGGTGGAGATGCCACCGAGCACAAACTGCTGCTGTTGCGGCAGCTGTTCGTCATCGCTGAGCTGCCCGGCAAAGTCCAGGTTCAGCGCCAAGGCGTCAGTCAGCCCCACTTGCATGGCCAGCTTCGGCCGCAGCATCAGGTATTCGGCGGTGCGCTTGCCAATGGACACTGCGTCCTCGGTGGTGTCGGTGCCGAGGCTGCCGTCATCACTGCTGAGGCCGCCCTCGATAAAGGCCTGCACATTGAAACGCGCCGGCGCGCCCAGCAGACGCATCTGACGGAAGTATTTGGCGCCCAGCTCAAGGCTGGTGTGGGGTTCATCCAGCAACAGGCCGCGACCGACCACATCGATTTCAGTCTCGATATGCTCCAGCCGTTGCGACACGGTAAAGCGCTGCGCCGAGTCGCTGTACAGCACCTGCTCGCCGGTCAGAGCCAGCGACGAG
>JBFHRT010000055.1:0-9135 GCA_041591575.1 Spongiibacteraceae bacterium | reverse complement strand
GGCATGCTCACCAATATGGAAAACCAGCTGCGCGAGCAGGGCGCGGCCGACAAGCTCGACGAGGTGCTGGCGGAGATTCCGCGGGTGCGCCAGGACCTGGGCTTTATCCCGCTGGTCACGCCCACCTCGCAGATTGTCGGCACCCAGGCGGTGCTCAATGTGCTCACCGGCGAGCGCTACAAGTCCATCTCCAAAGAAACTGCCGGCGTGCTCAAGGGTGAGTACGGAGCCACCCCGGCGCCGATGAATGCCGAGCTGCAGGCCCGCGTGCTGGACGGCGCCGAGCCCATTACCTGCCGCCCCGCCGATTTGCTGGCGCCAGAGCTGGACAAGCTCACCGCCGAGCTGCGCGATACCGCCAAGGCCGAAGGCATTCGCCTGGAGACGGGCGAGCGCGAAATCGATGACGTGCTCACCTATGCGTTGTTCCCGCAGATCGGGCTGAAGTTTCTCAAGAACCGTGGCAACCCCGAGGCCTTCGAGCCGGCACCGACCGCCGAGGTTGCCAATCCCGGGCCTGTCGCCGCCGCAGCCGCTCCGGCCAAAGTCGGCGGCGCCGAGGTGTACACCGTCACCGTCAGCGGTCAGCAGTACGTGGTTGAGGTGCAGGAGGGCGGTGATGTATCCGCCATTGCTCCGGTGAGCGCTGCCGCGGCGCCGACGGTGGCTGCTACCAGCGCCGCCGCGGCGGAAGCCATTGCCGCGCCGTTGGCAGGCAATATCTTCAAGGTCAATGTCAGCCCCGGCGAGCACGTTCAGCAAGGGGATGTCATCGTCATTCTGGAGGCGATGAAAATGGAGACCGAGGTGCGCGCCCAGCGTCCGGGCACGGTGGCCGAGGTCCTCGTCAAGCCGGGTGATGCGGTAGCGGTAGGTGACCCGCTGCTGACCATTGCATAACAGGCGGGAGCGACTTCATGGATAAGCTGCTGTCGTTGTGGCGGGACTCCGGCATTGCCCAGATGACGATGGGCGAGGCTGGCATGATCGTCATCGGCCTGCTGCTGTTGTACCTCGCTATCAAGCGCGGATTCGAGCCATTGCTGCTGGTGCCCATCGGTTTTGGCGGCATCCTGGCCAACATCCCCGGCGCCGGGCTGGCGCTGTCGGCGGTGGAAAATGCACTTCGCGCCGCCGACCCGCAGCTGCTGGCGGAGATGGCGCGGGCGCTGCAACTACATGACTGGGACACGCCCAAGCAGCTTTACCAGTCCTACGAGAGCGCCGGCGCCGCCGCTCATGTCGCGGTCAAGCACCTCGTCGAGGATGCCGGCTACAGCAACGGCATGCTCTATAACTTCTATACCGTGGCCATCGCCAGCAGTGCGGCGCCGCTGATCATCTTTATGGGCGTGGGCGCGATGACCGATTTTGGCCCGCTGCTGGCCAACCCCAAGACGCTGTTCCTGGGCGCCGCCGCCCAGTTCGGCATTTTCGCCACGGTGCTCGGTGCCGTGGGGCTGTCGGCAACCGGCTTGATGGACTTCAGTCTCGCCGACGCCGCTGCCATTGGCATCATCGGCGGTGCCGACGGTCCCACCGCCATCTATGTGTCCAGCCTGCTGGCGCCGGACCTGCTGGGTGCCATCGCGGTGGCAGCCTATTCCTATATGGCGCTGGTGCCGATGATTCAGCCGCCGATCATGAAGGCGCTGACCACCGAAGCCGAGCGTCAGATCGAAATGCGTCAGCTGCGCCATGTCGGCAAACTGGAAAAAATTCTGTTTCCGCTGGTGCTGCTGGTGCTGGTGGCAATGTTCCTGCCCGATGCAGCGCCGCTGCTGGGGATGTTCTGTTTTGGCAACCTGATGCGCGAGTGCGGCGTGGTCGACCGCCTCAGCGACACCGCCCAGAATGCGCTGATCAACATCACCACCATTTTCCTGGGGCTGTCGGTGGGTTCGAAGCTGGTGGCGGGCAAATTCCTGGATCTCAATACCCTGGGCATCCTGCTGCTGGGGGTGGTCGCCTTCTGCATCGGCACCGCCACCGGCGTGTTGATGGCCAAGCTGATGAACAAAATCAGCAAGGAACCGATCAACCCGCTGATTGGCTCGGCGGGGGTCTCGGCGGTGCCCATGGCCGCGCGGGTGTCCAATAAAATTGGCCTAGAGGCGAATCCCCACAATTTCCTGCTGATGCATGCCATGGGCCCCAATGTCGCCGGCGTGATTGGCTCGGCGGTGGCTGCCGGTGTCATGATCAGCCTGGTGGGAGGCTGATCGACTTCGCGCTTGACCGTTTCCGGTGAGGCGACAGTTGTTTCCGGCGCGCGCCCACTTTGCGCTGTTGTTCACTCCCTAGGTCACAGTAAACTACCCCCATTCATGGAGTGTGGGGTTTTGATGCAACGCGTTGTTCTGTTGCTTGTTGCCATTTTGGTACTGTTGGCCGGGGTTTTACTGCCCGATTGGCCCTGGCGGGCAAACCTGCTGCTGCGGTTGTGGCAGCCACCATTGCAATCGCAATCGGCGTCTGAGCGCGAGCTGAGTGCGCAAGAGCGCGCCATTTTCACCGAAGACGATGTCGCCTGGTTTGGTGAAGAGCCACCGGAATTCATTCACCATCGGCTGCTGCGTATACTGCGCGATGACCCCGCGGGGGGGGCAGCGGAAATCGAGAGCGATGGTGCCGCCCGCCTGTATCGCCAGGGCGAACTGCTGGCCGGCAGCGCGATGCGGGTGAGCTGGGTGCTTGACGATGCGGTACTGCTGGAGCGCAACGGCTACTACCGGCTGTTGTCGCGGCGCAGTGACGGACGTTTTCGCCCGGCGCTGGCGACAACGACAGCCTCGATTGAGGGGGCCGAGCCGGGTGCACCACCGATGCTTATTGATAGGCGCGGTGATCGTGACACCACGCGCATCGCCAGTGACTACCGGCGGCGGCTATACAGCAACCCGCTGGCGCTGGTGGGCAGCATTGACGTGAAGGTTGTGCGGCAGGGCGGCGGCAAGCGCTTTCGCTTGGCGCCAGGGGGCGACCCCGAGGCTTTTGTTGCCCTGGGCCTGGAAGAGGGTGACGAGATCATCGCCCTCAACGGCATAGGCATCGGTGAAATCGAGGCGCTGACGGATCTCTATCAGGAGTTGGCCAATGCCTCGCACCTGGCTGCCACCATGCAGCGGGGCGGCCGCAGGGTAGTGATCCTGATTGCGCTGTAATTCGCGGTCCATAAAAAAACAGGGGGAGGGGGCGTGAGGAATATCGAGACTCAGCGCGGGGCAGCCGGTTTGGCGGCCGTGGTGATTATCGCCGTGTTGTTGGTTGCGGGCACCCTGGGTTACCAGCGCTTTGTCGCCGGCCAAATCAGTGGTGTCGACATGGTGCTCAGCGCGCTGTTTGGCACCGGCATCGACACTCCCGCCGAGTCGCAGCTGCAGCAACAACTGCGCGTGGCGGAGGGCTTCCGGCTGGGGCTGTTCGCCGGTGACTTGCCCAATGCGCGGGGGCTGGCAGTTACCGGCGCCGACGACCTGCTGCTCAGTCGGCCGCGCAAGGGCGACGTGTTGCTGCTCTACCGCGACGACGACGGTGACGGACAGAGCGACGGCACCCAGCCACTGATTGATGGGCTGGACCTGCCCCACGGCCTCGCCATGGTGGAGGAGTGGCTGTATGTGGCTGAGACCGACGCCATCGGGCGCATCCGTTTTGACGCCGAGCGCCGCGCCGTGAGTGGCGATTACCAGCGCCTGGTGACGGGCTTGCCCGGCGGTGGCAACCACTGGGCGCGCAATCTGAAGTTGGGGCCAGATGGCTGGCTGTATTTCAATATCGGCTCCAGCTGCAATGTCTGCGAAGAGAAAGACACACGTCGCGGCAGCCTGATGCGGATGCGCCTCGATGGCAGCGCAGTGGAGACTTACGCCACCGGGCTGCGCAACAGCATGGGCTTTGCCTGGGCGCCCTGGGACGGACGCCTGTATGCCGCCGACATTGCCCGCGATCTGTTGGGCGATGATTTCCCGCCCGATGAACTCAACATGGTCGAGCAGGGTGCGTTTTACGGCTGGCCCTATGCCAATGCAGACGCGGTTGCCGATCCTGACCTGGGGCATCTCGCTCCCGCCAAGGCGACCGCGTCGAAACGGCCGGTTCACCACTTTCGCGCCCACAGCACACCACTGGGTATGCACTTTCTGCGTCAACCCCAGCTGAACGCAGCCTTCCCGCGCGCGGCGCTGGTGACACTGCACGGCTCCTGGAACCGCTCGGTGCCCGATGGTTACGAGGTGGTGATGTTGCAGTGGCAAGCTGACGGCAGCATACGGGAGCAGCCGGTGCTGAGTGGCTTCTGGGACGGCCATCGTATCAGCGGCCGGCCGGTGGATATCGTCGAAGACAGCCGTGGCCGGCTGTATATCTCTGACGACTATGCCGGTGCGGTGTATCAGCTCACGCTTACCGCCCGCTAAGCCTCGCAGCCTCTGGCGAAAACTGGCTCAAAGCCTCACCAATCCTTAATCTTTGTGGGCGGCCAGCTGGCTGCCCGCGTCGTTCCTCGGTGGTATAATGCCCGCCCAGCGCAGCTTGATTGATCAATAAATAGACGAAAATCAAACGTACGGGCAGAGTAGTGGCAACACTGCTGAGCATCGGTGGCAGCGGCTGCGCGCCGCCGGCCGGCAACAGGAGAGGGAAATGAGCGATTTCAAGAAGTGGGAATGTGTGATTTGCGGCTTCGTTTACGACGAAGAGCAGGGTCTGCCGGATGACGGCATTGCGGCCGGCACCAAGTGGGAAGACGTGCCGGAAGACTGGGAGTGCCCGGACTGCGGTATCAGCAAGTTTGATTTTGATATGGTCGAAGCCTGACCGGCTTTGCGCGGCGGGGCTGGCCTGGCCCCGCCTGATCCCCGCCTGACAAGCCGCGCAGACACTGATTCTTCCAAGTCTTGCGTGGCTAATAAAATCCGTTAGATTGCAATCGCGTTCGCAGCTATTGTGTGACGCAGTTCATCTGCTATGCTATGCGGCTTTGCTAGACTGCACCCGTAACCCATATACCAATAACAATGAATTTGATATTACGGAGCCCCGCATGCGGTTAGGTTTGATTTCGGCGATGCTAGCCATGTTTTTTGTGCTGACAGCCTGCGCGCCCGAAGTGGGTAGTGAGTCCTGGTGTAAAGCCATGAAAGACAAGCCCAAGGGTGACTGGACGGCCAACGAGGCCTCCGATTACGCTCGGCACTGTGTGTTTTAAGCCCAGCTGACGCTGGAGGCGACAGGCTAAAAACGGTCTGACGTTGGATGCCTGAAGTCGGATGCCTGACATCCGATGTACAAAAAGCGGTTTGCCATGCGCACCGCTTTTTTTGTGCCAATAAACTCGTAGCTACAGCTTGTGCTCAATCAAGTAGGCCCGCTTAAGCGAAGCGTAGCGGGCGTTTGCTTGCTAGGTATCCATCCTTCGACGGCTTTGGCTCGCCTCTCTTCATCCTTCCGGCCAGCATAGGCTGTATACGCCGGCTACGCTGAACAGCGCTTAAGCCGGCCTACGGTCTTGGTTTCGTGACATTTCGCAGATACATAAAAAACGGCGCGGTAGTTGCCTGCCGCGCCATTTTTGCGTCTTCCATCTTCCGTCGAGCGTCAGGCGGGTTTGGCCTGCAGGGTGCCCCGCGCGCACCGCATTTCAGCGTCTCCCGTCTCCCGTCCGGCGTCAGGCGGTACTTAATACCCGCACAGCGTCGCGTAGCGGTCGCGGTGGTAGCCGCTGTCGCCCAGGATCTGGGTGGCAACGCGGGCGCGCTTGAGGAAGAAGCCGATTTCCAGCTCGTCGGTAACACCGATGCCGCCGTGCATCTGCACCGCCTCATTGGTGGCCAGCACGTAAACGTCATTCAGCTTGGCCTTGGCAAGGCTGGCCAGCTGCTCCAGGCCCGGGCGGCCGTCGTCGATGGCCGACAGGGCGTCCAGCACGACCGACTTGGCCATCTCGATTTCGGTGTAGAGCAGGGCGGCGCGGTGCTTGAGCGCCTGGAAGGTACCGATCTTGACGCCGAACTGGTCGCGCTCTTTCAGGTATTGTACGGTGCGATCGAGGCACTCGCGGGCGCCGCCCAGCATTTCCGCCGCCATGCAGATGCGGCCGCGATCCAGTACCGGCTCCAGTACCGACCAGCCGCCGTCGACTTCGCCGATCACGGCGTCGGCGCCAACGCTGACGCCGTCAAAGCGGATAACCGCGGCATTGCGGCTGTCGACCATGTTGCGGCGCTCGCGGGTCACGCCACTGGCGTCGCCGTCGACCAGGAACAGGGTGATGCCGGCGCTGTTGCCGGGCTCGCCGCTGGTGCGCGCTGCCACCACCAGCTTGTCGGCCACGTGGCCGTCCAGCACAAAGCACTTCTCGCCGCTGAGGCTGTAGCCGTCGCCGCTCTTCTCGGCGCGCAGGGCGACGCCGGTGGGGTTGTGGTGGTTGCTTTCTTCCAGCGCCAGCGCCAGGGTCAGTTCGCCGGTGGCCACCGCCGGTAGCAGGGTCTTTTTCTGTTCTTCGCTGCCGCCAAGAATAAGCGCCGAGGCGCCAAGTACCACGGTGGCAAACAGGGGAGAGGCGGTCAGGGTGTGGCCGCTTTCTTCAATGACCGCACCCAGGCCCATAAAGCCGAACTCGAGGCCGTCGTAAGCCTCGGGGATGGCGATGCCGGCCCAGCCGAGCTCAGCCATCTGTGCCCACAGTTCCTTCGAGTAGCCGGTTTCGTCCTTGCTGTCGCGCAGTTTGCGCAGGGCTTCCACCGGGGCGTTGCCGGCGAGGAATTCCTTGGCCGTATCCTTCAGCAGTCGCTGTTCTTCGTTAAATACCAGTGCCATGAGTCTGGACTCCGTCAATCTGTTCTTCGAGGGGCTGCCGCTATCAGTCCGGCAGGCCCAGTGCGCGTTTGGCGATGATGTTGAGCTGGACTTCCGAGGTGCCGCCGGCAATGCTCAGCGCCTTGGAGAACAGCCAGCCGCGCGTGGTCATGATCTCGTCCTGGTTGAAGCCGTCGCCGTCCCAGCCCAGTGCCTGGGTGCCGAGCAGAGCCAGCAGCAGCTCTTCCTTGCGCTTGGTTTCCTCGGTGCCCACATACTTCATGATCAGCGGCACATTGGTGTCGGCGACGCCATTGACGCGCTCTTCAAAGGTGCGGAAGTGGGTGAGGCCAATGGCGCGGAAGTTCATTTCGTGCTGCACCAGCTGGTCGCGCAGGTGGGCGTCGCGCAGTTTGCCGTCGGCACCCTTGCCCACATACTCGAGGGCGGCCTGCACCGGGCCGAAGCTGGGTCCGGGGGTGTCCTGGCCGATTTCCGACATCAGTTTGCGCTCGTGCTTGAGCAGCGCCTTGGCCACTGACCAGCCCTGATTGAGCTCGCCGATGAGGTTGCCCTTGGGCACCTTCACGTTGTCGAAGAAGGTCTGGCAGAATTCGGAATCGCCGCTGATCAGCTCGATGGGGGTCACGGTGACGCCGGGGTCATCCATGTCGATCAGCAGGAAGCTGATGCCTTCCTGTTTCTTGGCGTTGGGGTCGGTGCGCACCAGGCAGAAAATCCAGTCGGATTTGTCGGCGTTGGTGGTCCAGATCTTGGTGCCGTTGACCAGGAAGTGGTCGCCCATGTCCTCGGCCTTGCACTGCAGGCTGGCCAGGTCGGAACCGGCGCCGGGCTCGGAGTAGCCCTGGCACCAGCGGGTTTCGCCACGTGCAATTTTGGTGATGTGCTCGCGCTTCTGCTCTTCGGTGCCGTATTCCAGTACCGCCGGACCCAGCATCCAGATGCCGAGATCGTACAGCGGGGTGCGGCAGCCCATGCGCTTCATTTCTTCCTTGAGCACCTTGGCCTCGGCCTCGGTCAGGCCGCCGCCGCCATACTCTTTAGGCCAGTCGGGCACAGTCCAGCCCTTGTCGCGCATGCGCTCGAACCAGATGCGGGCGTCTTCGCTGGGGAAGCTACGCTGCTTGCCGCCCCAGACCTGCTCTTCGCGGGTAATGGGCTTGCGTTGGGATTCGGGACAGTTCGCTTCCAGCCATTCGCGAACCTCTAGGCGGAATTGTTCGAGATCGCCCACGTCAGTCTCCTTGGAGTGATTACAGCGGTCCAGGCGCGAATAGTGGGCGCCTGGGAGAGTGTCGCCAGCTTAGCCAATGGGGGGTGAAACACAATAGTGAAAGCCGTCGCATTGATTAACAATTCGGGTCAGCGCCGGAAGTCCGCTTCCTGAGATACGGTTCTATTCAATGGGCAAGCAACTAGATGAATCTCTCACTAATTGATTGTCGCCGCGAAAAATCCGCGGATTTCGTGAAATTCCTTGATGCTACGGGGCTGGCGCGGGCTCGCAGCCAGCGGGGGGGCATCCATACGCGGCCTATTAACTCGTCTAACTGCTGGCCGAGTTAATAACAGTAAGTTCAGCAGGTTAAACCGTATCCATTGACGGGTTTGCGCCTTGGCCTCAGGCTAGAGCACTTAATAAAAACAGCCCTAACCAGGGAGATACTACCGAAATGCCTCAGATTGCCAATCGATTTGCAGATAAAGTTGCACTGATTACCGGTGCCGCCTCCGGTATTGGCCGCGCTGCCGCCGAGCGAATTGCCGCCGAGGGCGGCCAGGTGTTTTGCACCGACCTCAACACCGAGGCGTTGGAAGAAATTGTGGCCGCTATCAAGCAGGCTGGCGGTGACGCCAGCGCCCACGCCTTTGATATCAGCGACGAGCAGCAGGTTGAGGACTGTGTCAGTGCCTGCGTGTCACGCTATGGCAAACTCGACACGGTGGTGAATATGGCAGGCATCCTGCGCTTCGACAACTGCCACCAGCTGAACACGGCCGACTGGCAGCGGGTGATTGCGGTCAATCTCACCGGCACCTTCCTGCTGTGCAAGGCGGCGTTGCCGGAGCTGCTAAAGACCCAGGGCAATATCGTCAATGCCGCCTCCACCGCCTCGCTCAGTGGCCTGCCCTGGGGCGCGGCTTATAGCGCCAGCAAGGGCGGAGTGCTGGCGCTGACCCGCAGCATTGCGGTGGAATATGCCAAACGAGGCGTGCGCGCCAACTGCGTCTGCCCCGGCGATATCAACACTAACATGGCGGCCAACGTCACCTTCCCCGACGACGCCGACCTGTCGCTGCTGGCCCGCATCACCT
>JBFHRT010000054.1:0-9285 GCA_041591575.1 Spongiibacteraceae bacterium | reverse complement strand
CTCCGGCTTCAGCTCGCCGGTGGCGGCGCGCACTGCCAGCTCGCGGGCGGCATTGGCGATATCCCACTGGCCGCCGTAGTCCAGCGCCACCGCCAGCACGGTTTTGCGATTGAAGCGGGTGAGTTGCTCGGCGTAGTCCATCTGCTTTTGCAGCGCGCCGGAAAAACGGTCGCGGCGGCCGATAAAGCGCAGGCGCACGCCGTCCTGGTGCAGGCGACGCACCTCACTGTCGAGATAGCCGGAAAACAGGCGCATCAGCGCCCGCACTTCGGCGCTGGGGCGCTGCCAGTTCTCGCTGCTGAAGGCGAACAGCGTCACCACACGCACGCCGTGGCTGCGCATGGCATCGAGCACGCGGCGAATGGTCTCAACGCCGGCCTTGTGGCCGGCGGCGCCCTTCAGTCCCTGGCGACGGGCCCAGCGATTGTTGCCGTCCATGATGATGGCGACATGCTGCGGCGGCAGCTGCGCCGCAGAGCGGTCCTCTTCAATTGTCATACCGCTAGATTTCGATCAGGTCCTTTTCCTTGATACTCAGAGCTTGCTCGACCTCGGCAATGTACTTGTCGGTCAGCTTCTGCACGGCATCCTGCGCGCGACGCTCTTCGTCCTCGGAAATGTCCTTTTCCTTGAGCAGCTCCTTGAAATCCGCCAGTGCATCGCGGCGGATATTGCGAATGGACACCCGCGCGTTTTCCGCTTCCTGGCGCGCCTGGCGAATATAGCCCTTGCGGGTCTCCTCGGTCAGCGCCGGCATCGGGATACGGATCACAGAGCCTGCGGTGGAGGGGTTGAGGCCCAGCTCCGACTTCATGATGGCCTTTTCGATATCCGGCACCAGGTTTTTCTCCCAGGGCGTGACGCTCAATGTACGCGCGTCCTCGACACTGATATTGGCCACCTGGCTGAGCGGCGTCTCCGAACCGTAGTAATTGATACGCACGGTATCGAGAATGCTCGGGTGAGCACGACCGGTGCGGATCTTGTTGAAATTCTTGGTCAGCGCTTCCAGTGATTTGCCCATGCGCTCCTGGGCGTCTTGCTTGATCTCTTCAATCATTGTTATTTCTCTCCCGATTGCGTTTCAGCCACCAGCGTGCCTTCGTCGCCACCGACCACAATGCTCAACAGGGCGCCCTTCTGCTCCATGGCAAACACCCGCATCGGCATGCTGTGGTCGCGGCACAGGCAAATCGCTGTCAAATCCATGACTTCCAGCTTCTTGTCGAGCACTTCGTCGTAGCTGAGGAAATCATACTTCACGGCGTCCGGGTTTTTCACCGGGTCGTCGCTGTAGACACCATCAACCTTGGTCGCCTTGAGCACCAGATCCGCGTCCACCTCGATGCCACGCAGACAGGCGGCGGAGTCGGTAGTAAAGAAGGGGTTGCCGGTGCCGGCGGAAAAAATGACCACTTCGCCGCGACTGAGCGAGCGCATGGCCTTGCGGCGATCGTAGTGGTCCACCACGCCGCTCATGGGAATGGCCGACATCACCCGCGACGGGATATTGCTGCGCTCCAGCGCGTCGCGCATGGCCAGCGCATTCATCACCGTGGCCAGCATGCCCATGTGGTCACCGGTGACGCGGTCCAGCCCCGCCTGCTGCAGGGCGGCGCCGCGGAACAGATTGCCGCCACCGACCACCAGTCCCACCTGCACACCAATGCCGACCAGCTGGCCGATTTCCAGTGCCATGCGGTCCAGCACCTTGGGGTCGATGCCAAAGCCCAGCTCGCCCATCAGGGCCTCACCGCTGAGCTTGAGCAGAATGCGTTTGTATTTCTTGTCTCGGCCTTGGCTGGGCATGCTAACTCTCCAACTCTGTAAAACCACGCAAGACGCCACACGGGAGACGCAAAAGCCGTCACCACCGCCTGTGCTGTCTCGCGCCGCAGGCTCCCGCAGAGCCTTCGCGTAAATCACCGGCTGCGCGCAACTGCGCTTGGCCGGCCTGCGGCTCTCGGTCCGCATCGCATTATAGGGCAAGGGCGCTGCCGGGGGAGACCCTGGCGATGGCCCGCCCTAAAAAAACGGGGCCCGCAGGCCCCGTTTTCAGTGGCTGGATCAGCCTTTGAGCTGAGCCGCCACTTCTGCGGCGAAGTCCACCTCTTCTTTCTCGATACCCTCGCCGACCTCGTAACGCACGAAGCCCTGGATATCGGCACCGGCGCCCTTGAGCAGCTTGGCGATGGTCTGGTCCGGATCCTTGACGAAGGCCTGCTCGACCAGGCTGTTCTCAGCCAGGAATTTGCGCACACGGCCTTCGATCATCTTGGCGATGATTTCAGCCGGCTTGCCGCTCTCCTGAGCCTGGGCGGTGTAGATCTCTTTCTCTTTCTCGATCACTTCAGCCGGCATATCTTCCGGCTTCGCCACCTGCGGGTTGACCGCAGCCACGTGCATGGCGATATCGCGAGCCAGCTCGGCGTCGCCACCAGTCAGCGCAACCAGTACGCCAATCTTGTTGTTGGAGTGTACGTAGCTGCCAACCACACCGTTGGCGGCCTCAACCAGCTGCACGCGGCGCACACCGATGTTCTCACCGATTTTCTGCACCAGTGCCTCGCGGGTGGACTCCAGCTCGCCGGCCATCAGCGCAGCCACGTCGGCCTGCTTGTCGGCAAACGCCTTGTCGACAACCTTGCCAACAAAGCCCAGGAAGTTGTCGTCGCGGGCAACGAAGTCGGTCTCGCTGTTGACTTCCACCAGCACACCGTAGCTGCCATCTTCAGCAACTTTTACGCCTACTACGCCGTCAGCGGCAATGCGGCCGGCTTTCTTGGCGGCCTTCATGCCGCTGGACTTGCGCAGTTCTTCGATGGCCACATCGATGTCGCCGCCAGCCTCTACCAGTGCCTTCTTGCACTCCATCATGCCAAGGCCGGTGCGCTCGCGCAGTTCCTTAACCATTGCTGCAGTAACTGCCATTACTCAATCCTCCGGATTCACTAGCGGCGCGGCCGGGCCGCGCCGTACGATACGTTCTAAAAAGCTGTCCCAAAAAAGGGGGCCTGGCCCCCTTTCGCTGCCGATTGCAAAAGGCGCTTACTGAGCCTGCTGGCCTTCTTCTGCAGCGGCATCTACCTCGACAAACTCGTCTTTGCCGGCAGCGCCCTGAGCGTGGGCCTGTGCCTCGAGGATGATTTCAGCGACGCTGCTGGCGTACAGCTTGATGGCGCGAATGGCGTCGTCATTGCCGGGAATGACGTAATCGACACCGCTGGGGTCGCTGTTGGTATCGACCACGCCGATAACCGGAATACCCAGCTTGTTGGCTTCCTGAACAGCAATGCGCTCGTGGTCTACGTCGATCACGAACAGCGCGTCGGGCAGGCCGCCCATGTTCTTGATACCGCCGATGGAGCGCTCCAGCTTCTCCATGTCACGGGTACGCATCAGCGCTTCTTTCTTGGTCAGCTTGTCGAAAGTGCCGTCTTCGCGCTGGGCTTCCAGCTCGCGCAGGCGCTTGATGGACTGACGAATGGTCTTGTAGTTGGTGAGCATGCCGCCCAGCCAGCGGTGGCTGACGTAGGGCATGTCGCAACGGCTAGCCTGTTCGGCAACGATCTTGCTCGCGGCGCGCTTGGTGCCTACGAACATGATCTTGTTCTTGTTGGCTGCCAGACGAGCGATCACGTCCAGCGAGTCATTGAAGGCCGGAACGGTCTTTTCCAGGTTGATGATGTGGATCTTGTTGCGGGCACCGAAGATGAACGGAGCCATCTTGGGGTTCCAGAAGCGGGTCTGGTGACCAAAGTGGACACCGGCCTGCAGCATTTCGCGCATGCTAACGTGAGACATCGAATTTTCCTTTTACTTCGGGTTAATCTTCCATACGCCCCACAACCCAACCCGGCCACTCTTCTCTCTGCAAGACGAGCGGTCAGGCACCCAGGGTCATGTGCCGGCGTACAGGCGACGTTAATTCACCATTTGGCCACTGCCAGATGGCGCTCCCCCTTTTGGGGGGCGTCTTTATACCACAACTCCCCCTCCCCATAAAGCACAATTGCCATGGCTACTCTGGCGAGAACAGGCGGCTTACTCTCCGCAATCTGGCCGCCGGACTGGAAAATCCGCCGCAGAGCCGCCCACCGGGCAACTTTTCCCGCCACTGGCTGCCAGCAATCAGACAGGCTGGGGCTTAGCGCAGCCCCCGGCGGATGGTTTACAATGATGACCCCCGAGCGCCCCGCCGGTGACGGCAGGCGCCCGGAACACCCCGGATTCAGACCTGTACAGCCCAGGCTCGCACAGCCACGGCCTGAACAAACCCGACTTGCAAGCAGACAACAGGAAGCCCGCGACCCGCCATGGCGATGAACGTAAGCATCAAGACCCCCGAAGAGATAGAGAAAATGCGCGTGGCCGGCCGCCTGGCCTCGGAAGTGCTGGAAATGATCGGTGAGCACGTGCGCCCCGGCATCTCCACCGGCGAGCTGGACCGCATCTGTCACGACTATATCGTCAACGTACAGCAGGCCATTCCGGCGCCGCTCAATTACCACGGCTTCCCCAAATCCATCTGCACCTCGGTCAACGAGGTGGTCTGCCACGGCATCCCTTCAGACAAGAAGGTGCTCAAGAACGGCGACCTGCTCAATATCGACGTTACCGTGATCAAGGACGGCTGGCACGGCGACACCAATATGATGTTTTACGTGGGCGACGTACCCGAGCACGCCAAGCGCCTGTGCCGCGTCACCCAGGAATGCCTGTATCAGGCCATCGCCACGGTGAAGCCGGGCTCGCGCCTGAGCGATATCGGCGAGGTCATCGCCCGCCACGCCCACGCCAGCCACTACTCGGTGGTAGAGGAATACTGCGGTCATGGCATCGGCCGCGGCTTCCACGAGGACCCGCAGGTGCTGCACTACCCCGGCTACAACGCCCGCAATGACCTGGTGCTGCGCGAAGGCATGACCTTTACCATCGAGCCGATGATCAACGCCGGCAAGAAACAGACCAAACTGAACACAAAGGACGGCTGGACCGTCACCACCCGCGACCGGCGGCTGTCGGCCCAGTGGGAGCACACCCTCGCCGTTACCGCCGACGGGGTAGAAGTGCTGACCGCACGCAGCGACGAAACCCTCTTCCGGAGCTAATCAGTCATGACCGAAGTCAGCGCCCCGCTGCTGCAGCCCTCAGCGCTGCAGCAGGCCGTCAACAGTGGCGAGCCGTTGCTGAAGGTGTTCAAACGCTATATAGAGGAAAGCCGCAGCGAACTGGAGCGGCGCTTTCACGACGGCGACGACATCCGCACCCTGGTGCGCGGACGCGCCGAGCACATTGACACCCTGCTGCGCTGCGCCTGGAACCGCCACGACTGGGGCGATGATATCTGCCTGATCGCCGTCGGCGGCTATGGCCGCGGCGAACTGCACCCCTACTCCGACATCGACCTGCTGATATTGCTCCGTGACGACAGCGCCGAGCACTACCGTGAGGACATCGAGGCCTTCATCACCCTGCTGTGGGACCTCAGCCTGGATATCGGCCACAGCGTGCGCAGCATTCGCCAGTGCCAGCAGGCGGCCGAGGAAGACATCACCATCGCCACCAACCTGATGGAATCGCGACCGCTGAGCGGCCCCGAGGCCATCTACCGTGAACTGGTCGACGGCACCGGGCCCGACAGCATCTGGCCCAGCAGCGAGTTTTTCCGCGCCAAGTGGGACGAGCAGATCGGCCGTCACCGCAAGTACGCCAACACTGAGTACAACCTGGAACCCAACGTCAAAAGCTCGCCCGGTGGCCTGCGCGACATCCAGATGATCGGCTGGGTGGCCAAGCGCCACTACGGCGCCCAGAGCCTGACCGAGCTGCAGCACCAGGGCTTCCTGCGCACCGAGGACCTGAGCATCATCGACAAGGGGCTGGAATTCCTGTGGCGGGTGCGCTTCGCCCTGCACTTGATTGCCGGCCGCGAGGAAGATCGCCTGCTGTTCGACCATCAGCGCACGCTGGCACGGATGTTTGGCTACCAGGACGACGACGCACGGCTGGCGGTGGAGCAGTTCATGCAGCTGTACTACCGCTGGGCACTGGCCCTGGGTGAACTCAACGACGTGCTAATGCAGCACTTCGACGAGACCATTCTGCGCGCCTGCGAGGCGGAAACCGTGCGCCAGATCAACCCCCGCTTCCGCGTGCGCAACGGCCACATCGAGGTCACCAACGAAAAGATCTTCCAGAAAACGCCGTCGGCGCTGATGGAGATTTTCGTGCTGATGGCCCACAACGAGGATGTCGACGGCGTTCGCGCCTCGACCATCCGCCTGATTCGCGAGCACCGCGAATTGATCGACGACGACTTCCGCGCCGACCCCCGCAACCAGAAATACTTCATGGATGTACTGCGGGCGCCGGGCAAGGTGGCGCTGAACCTGCGCCGCATGAAGCGTTTCGGCGTGCTGGGCAAATACCTGCCGGAGTTCGGTCGCATCGTCGGCCAGATGCAGCACGACCTGTTCCACATTTACTCGGTGGACGCGCACACCATGGAACTGATCAAGAACCTGCGGCGCTTCCACTACCCCGACAACGAGGAAAAGTTTCCGGTGGCCTCGCGCATCGTGCGCCGCATGGAAAAACCGGAACTGCTGTACGTGGCCGGCCTCTATCACGACATCGCCAAGGGCCGCGGCGGCGACCACTCCACCCTGGGGGCGGTGGACGCCCGTGACTTCTGCGAGCGCCACGGCCTCAACAACCGCGACACCAACCTGGTGTGCTGGCTGGTTGAGCAACACCTGCTGATGTCGGCCATCGCCCAGCGCAAGGACATTTCCGACCCCGAAGTCATCCGCGACTTCGCCCTGGAAGTGGGCGACCAGCTACACCTGGACTATCTCTACGCGCTCACCGTGGCCGACATCAACGCCACCAACCCCAACCTGTGGAACAGCTGGCGCGCGTCGCTGCTGCGCCAGCTCTATGCCGAGACCAAACGCGCGCTGCGCCGCGGCCTGGAAAACCCGGTGGACAAGCAGGACTGGATCGCCGAGACCCAGCACCAGGCCATTGAAAGGCTGGAGGATTACGGCTTCACCGAAGACGAAGTGCGCGAACTGTGGGCCGACCTCGGCGAAGACTACTTCCTGCGCGAGCGCGTCGAAGACATTGTCTGGCACACCCGCGCCATCGCCCGTCACCGCGACCAGAGCCAACCGCTGGTACTGATCAAGGAGAGCGGCTCCACCGAGCACGAGGGCGCCTCGCAGATCTTCGTGCACACCCAGCACGAGCGCTCGCTGTTCGCGGTACTGGCCGCGGCGCTGGAGCAGCTGGACCTCAACATCCAGGACGCACGCATCTACAACTCGGGCAGTGGCTACACCCTCGACACCTTCTTTGTACTCAATGCCGACGGCGAGCCCATCGGTGAAGACGAAGCCAGGCGCCAGCACATCGCCCAATTTCTCAGCGAGCGCATCGAGCAGTCGGACCGCTTTCCCGAATTTATCCAGCGGCGCACGCCGCGGCAGATGCGGCTGTTCTCCACGCCCACCCGCACCAGCATCGCCACCGATCTCAACAAGGGTCACACCTGCCTGGAAGTGATGACTCCAGACCGCCCCGGTCTGCTGGCCCGGGTCGGTCGCATCCTGCTGGATTTCGGCATCGAGCTGCAGAATGCCAAGATCGCCACCCTCGGTGAGCGCGTGGAAGACGTGTTCTTCATAACCGATAAAGAACAGCGCCCCATCGAAGACCCCGAACTGTGCACGGCCATCCAGGAAGCGATCTGCCGTGAACTCGACCAACAGGCCTCCGCCTAAGCAGGACCCCGGCAAAACTCATGAACCCCGATTTACAACGGCTGCAACCCTACCCCTTCGAGAAACTGCGCGCACTGCTGGGCACTGGCGCGCCGGACAGGCGCGCCATCGCCCTGTCCATCGGCGAGCCCAAGCACAGCTCGCCGGAGTTTGTGCTGCGCGCGGTCAGCGACAACCTGCCGCGGCTGGCCAACTACCCGGCCACCAAGGGCCTGCCTGAGCTGCGCCAGGCCATTGCCGACTGGGCGACGCGCCGCTTTGCGCTGCAGGGGCTGGATGCCGACAGCCAGGTACTGCCGGTCAACGGCACCCGCGAGGCCCTGTTCGCCTTCGCCCAGGCCGTGGTCGACCGCTCTCGCGAACCGCTGGTGGTCAGCCCCAATCCCTTCTACCAGATCTACGAAGGCGCGGCGCTGCTGGCTGGCGCCGAACCCCACTTCCTGCCCTGCCGGGAAGAAAACGGCTTCGTGCCCGACTTTGACGCGGTGCCGGCTGATGTCTGGCAGCGCTGCCAACTGCTGTTCCTGTGCAGCCCCGGCAACCCCACTGGCGCGGTGATCGACCAGGCCCAGCTGCAGCGCCTGATCGCGCTGGCCGACGAGCACGACTTCATCATTGCCAGCGACGAGTGCTACTCGGAAATCTATTTCGACGAGGCGCAGCCGCCGGTGGGCCTGCTGCAGGCCGCCGCCGCCATGGGCCGCCATGACTACAGCCGCTGCGTGGTGTTCCACAGCCTGTCCAAGCGCTCCAACCTGCCCGGCCTGCGCTCGGGCTTTGTCGCCGGCGATGCCGATGTGTTGGCGCAGTTCCTGCTCTATCGCACCTACCACGGCTGCGCCATGCCCGTGCACCACCAGCTGGCCAGCATTGCCGCCTGGGGCGACGAGGCCCACGTCGAGGAAAACCGCCGCCAGTACCGCCTCAAATTCGAGCGCGTGCTGGATATTCTCGGCGACAGCCTGAACGTGCAGCGCCCCCAGGCTTCTTTCTACCTGTGGCCGCGCACGCCCATTGACGACCGCGATTTTGCCCGCGAGCTGTTCGCCCGCGAACACGTCACCGTGCTGCCCGGCAGCTTCCTCAGCCGCGAGGTAAACGGCCTCAATCCCGGCGCCGGCCGCGTGCGCATGGCACTGGTGGCGGAAGTGGACGAGTGTGTAGAGGCCGCTGAGCGCATTCGCGAGTTTGTCGAAACGCTTTGACCCGAGACGCCGGACGGGAGACGGGAGACGCAAAGGCGCGGCTCCGTAGGGTGCGCCGTGCGCACCGCAATATCGGCACGCAATTCACTGTTGCCGATGTAGCTGCGAATTGATCCGCACAGCTCGCGAATAGAAGGTTCAGAGAAAACACCGAAACCCCATGCTAAAAAAAGAACGCGTCAGCTATATCCAACAGCGGCTGCAGGAACTCTACCCGCAGCCGCCCATCCCGCTGGACCACAGCGACCCCTACACCCTGCTGATTGCGGTGCTGCTGTCTGCCCAGTGCACCG
>JBFHRT010000053.1:0-9318 GCA_041591575.1 Spongiibacteraceae bacterium | reverse complement strand
GGAGCGGACTGGAAGCGCCCCCGCCGTAGCCAATACGGCCGGATTAAGCTTTCTGTATTAGCGGGAATCTTTATGCCAATCAACGAGTTAGGGCTAGGCTAACGGGGCTGTTAACCACTGTTAATGCAGCGGTAATGCTTGCGGAGGGATTAAATCGTTGTAAGGTAAGCATTTTTTGCGGTTGCGCGCGGGGCAAAGCGCCGCCGCAGCGGCAGCAACTTTCTATAACTACAGATAAAACAACAGGCCAAACAGCAGCACGACAGGAGCGGGTGAGTATGAGTGAATCGGGGTTTTCAGCGCAGTCCACGGCGGCCGAGGTGGCGGCGAATATCAATCTCAGCGGCAAGGTGGCGGTGGTCACCGGCGGTGCTTCGGGCCTGGGCGAGGAGACGGCGCGGGTGCTGGCCGCGCGCGGCGCCGAGGTGGTGATTGCCGCCCGCGACCTGGCCAAGGCCGACGCCGCCATTGCCCGCATTCGCGAGTCGCTGCCGGCGGCGCATGTGGGAGCGGTGCAACTGGAGCTGGCGGACCTGCGCAGTGTGCGCAGCGCCGCCGCCACCCTGCTGGAGTGCTATCCCAAGATTCACCTGTTGATCAACAATGCCGGCATCATGGCCTGCCCGCTGGCGCGCACCGCCGAGGGCTGTGAGCTGCAGTTTGGCACCAACCATATCGGTCACTTTCTACTGACCTGCCTGCTGGTGCCGGCCTTGCGGGCGGCGGCGCCGGCGCGGGTGGTCAACCTCAGCTCTGCCGGTCACAAGTACGCGCCGGTGGATTTCGACGACCCCCACTTCCAGCATCGCGACTACGACAAGTGGATCGCCTACGGCCAGTCCAAGACCGCCAACGCGCTGTTCTCGGTGGCGCTGAATCGTCGCCTGGCGGCTTTTGGTATCACTGCCAATGCGGTGCACCCGGGTGCCATTGTCACCAACCTGGGCCGCCATATGACCGAGCAGGACTATGCCGAATTCGGCGAAAACAGCGCCAATGCCGGTTTAGTATTCAAGGAAGTGGCGCAGGGCGCGGCCACCTCGGTGTGGGCGGCCACGGCGCCGGAGCTGGCCGGCCGCGGCGGACTCTATCTGGAGGACTGCCATATCGGTGAGCCGGCCACCGAGAATACGTTGACCGCGGGCTACCTGCCCTACGCCCTGGACGAACGGGCGGCGGAAAAGCTGTGGGTGCTGTCGGAAGCCATCGTCGGCCAGCAGTTCGAATTCAAGTAAGCGGATAGAGAGGCAGTGTGCGGGTGTCAGCGCGCGGTTTGCGGTGGCCCAGTCGCGGCGGCAGTAGCTGCACCACTTTTTCGGCGGTGTGCCGATAGCTGGTGAGCTTGCCGCCATAGACCGCAATCATCTGCGGTTCTGCCGGCGGCTGGCACTGCAGAAACGACTCGCGGCTGCGGGCGAAGGGGCTGTCGCCGTCGCTGGGCAGCACCCGCAGGCCGGCGAAGCTGTCGAGGATGTCGGCGCTGCGTTCGGGGAAATAGTGGGCGAAGGTCTGCTGCAGGTACTGCTGCTCCTCGGCGCTGGCGCTGACCTCATCGGGGTCGCCGCGGTGTTCGGCCTCGGTGGTGCCCACCAGTGTCTGTTCCCCCCAGGGCATGGCGAACACCGCGCGCCCGTCCTGTGGCGACTCCAGGTAGTAAACCCCCCGCTGCAGTGTGCCCGGCACCAGGATATGGCTGCCGCGCACCAGCGACAGCGGCCGCGCCGGCGGCGCCGGTTGCAGGCGCTGGGCCACCTGCGCCACCCAGGGGCCGGCGGCATTGATCAGCACCTGGGCGCTGCAGTGCTCGGGGCCGCTGGCGGTTTCCAGTGTCAATCGGTAACCGCCCGCGAGGTACTCCGCTGCAATCAGTTCCGCCGGGCAAAAGGTTTGCGCGCCCATCAGCTCGGCCGAATGCACCACCGCCGCCGTCAGCGCGCGGTCGTCGGTCTGGGCATCCCAATACTCGAACACCGCTTGCAGGCCGTCTCCGCTGAGTCCGTCCAGCTCGGGCCACTCGCGCCGGGGCAGGCGGCGGAAGGTGGACAGCCGGTCGAAAAGCGCTAGCGTGCGATACAGGGCGAGGCCTGCTTGAATCTGCCAGGGGCGGCGGCGGGTGCTGCGGTAGACCGGGATATGAAAGCGCACCGGCCGTACCAGCTGCGGCGCGTTCTTGAGCAGTAGCCGGCGTTCGGCCAGGCTGTTGTAGACCAGCGGCAGCTGGGCGCTCTCCAGATAGCGCAGGCCGCCGTGAATCAGTTTGCTGGACTTGCTGGATGTGCCCGCCGCCCAGTCACTGCGCTCGAACAGCGCCACCTGGTAGCCGGCGGCGGCCACCGCCTGGGCGATGCCGGCGCCGTTGATGCCGCCGCCGATGACGGCCACTTCGGTGTCAATGGTCATGGCCGCCACTGGCGCTTGCGTCACTGCCGTCGACGGCAACTGCGCGACCGTCGGCGCCAACGCCAAGCAGCTCGCCGATGCGAAAGGTTTCCACCTGATGCACGCCGCGCTCCAGCCAGTAGCTGGCCTCGTCTTCGCTGCCCACTTCGTAGACCACCAGCCGATAGCGCAGCTTCTGCAGCCGACTGCGTTTGGGTATCAGCTGGGTGTTGGTGAAAATGCAGTCGGGTTCCAGCGCCGCCACCGTTTTGGAGCGGATATTGCGCCACAGGGTCAGTATCGGCCCCACCCGTTTCCAGCCGCGGCGCCGCGCCAGCCGGAGGATAGCGAAGTCAAAGCTGATCAGGATTGCCTGGTGCTTGATCGGCGCCAGCGCCTGCTCAACCGCGTCCAGCACCGAGCTGCGGCCGAAACGGGCGATGCTCTGTTTTTTGAGCTCTACGTAGAGGTTGATCTGCGGGTGCTCGGCGATCAGTTCCACCGCCTGCGCCAGGGTGCACACGGTGGTGTCAAACTGTTGGCGCGAGAAGCGCTCGGGTTCAAACACCACGATGCCCTGCAGCTCGGCGGCGCTGTGGTCGAACACCGAGTCGTGGCGCTGGCACAGGCGCTCCATGCGCGCATCGTGAAACAGCATGGCGACGCCGTCGCCGCTGAGCTGGATGTCGATCTCGATATTGTGCGCGCCGGCGGCGATGGCGGCGGCGATGGCCGGCAGGGTGTTTTCCGGGTAGCGGTTCTGCCAGCCGCGGTGGGCGACCAGACGCGTTGGATCCATACGGCCTTTCCTTTGCATCGCGGCCTGCTGCTCCTTCAGGGAGCGCTGCTGCGCCGCAGACGGTTTACGCAATTATGGCGCAAATTGCCGTTGCCGGGGGGCTGTTGAGCTATCGGCGTGGCGCCAAATCGTCGGCCGCTTCTAGTCGAGCAGCCGTTCCATTGCCGCGATGGCGCGATCCACGGTGAAGGTGAACACCGCCATGTCCGGCTGGATATGGGGCAGCATCTCGCCGTACAGCTTCTGGTCTTCTGCGCTCAGCGTCTTCAGGCCCTCGGCCATATCCTGCTCGGTGTTACCACGCTCGTGGCTGGCAAAACCCACCAGCAGCGAGCCCACCACCTGCTGCGCCAGCCACTGGGAGGCACCGGCTAGGTTTTTGCCCTTGAGACCGGCGCGCTTGAGGCTGTGGATCAGCACCGCATGTACCCGCAACCAGGCGGTGGGTATGCGTTTGCTCTGGCTGAGAATCTCCACCGTCTGCGGGTACTGCGAGAGGTGGGTGTGCAGCGCCTCCATCCAGTCGCGCACCTGCTTCTGCCAGGGATCGCTCGCATTGATATCCAGCTGCAACTGGCCCAGTACGACATCGGAGAGGCCGTCCATCAGGTCGTCGCGGTGCTTGACGTGGGTGTACAGGCTCATCGGCGCCGTGTTCAGCGCCTTGGCCACGCCGGTCATGGTGATCTTGCGCCCCGGCTGGCGCTGCATCATTTTCAGGGCGCAGTTCAGAATCTGTTCCCGCGACAGTTTGGCGGGGCGCCCGCGGCTGCGGGTAGCCGTTGCGGGCTTGCTGGCGGACGTGCTTTTGGGTGTGCTCTTGGGCATGTGATCCTTGCTGCCTTGGTAATTAGCGTATATATTACGTTAATTGTAGTGTGTGTTACGGAAACCTGTGTGGGTTACGGAAACCCAAAACTCTGCGAAGGGGTTTAATGTACCATGAGTTCGGCCAAAATCAGTGACCTGCCGCCCGCCACCGCCTACCACCGGCGGCCAATTCGCCTGCTCAATACCCTGTTGCGGGCACTCAACGGCCTCGGGCTGGCGCGCACGGCTTTAGATGAGCATTCGCTGCTGGAACGCGCCCGGCGCGATACTGGCCTCAGTGACTTCGGTGACCCTCGCTTTTTCGAGCCGCTGCGGCTGTTATTGAAGGCGCTGGAAGACGAGGCCGCGCTCAATCCGGTTGGCCGCAAGCTCACCCAGATATCGCTGCTGCGCCTGCTGAAGAACCGCTTGTGGGCGGAGGAGTTGATCAAGCGCCACCCGGAGATCCTCGAGCGCGAGATAAAGGCACCGGTGGTGGTGGTGGGGCTGGCCCGTTCCGGCACCACCCGCCTGCACCGGCTGCTGGCGGCAGACCCGCGTTTTGTGCATCTCAAGGCCTGGGAGTCGGTGCACCCGGTGCCCTGGCCCGAGAGCTTTCGCGCTCGCGACGAGGGGCTGCCCGAGCCGCGCATCAAGAACATCGAGGACGGCCTCAAGGCGGTGCTGTATATGAGCCCGCAGATTGCTGCGGTGCATCCGCTGGGGGCGATGGAGGTGGAGGAGGAGCTGGGGTTGATCCAGCACGCCTTCTCCAGCCAGTTGTTCGAGGTCATCAGCCATGTGCCCAGTTTTGGCGAGTGGTTAATGCAGCACGACCAGAGCTACGCCTATGAATATATGGTGCGACTGATGAAGATCGTGTCCTGGTGGCGCGGCGATGCGCCCGATGCCACCTGGGTGCTGAAGACGCCCCAGCATATGCAGGACCTGGACGCACTGCTGCGGGTGTTCCCCGACGCGCGCCTGGTGTGCTCCCACCGCGACCCCATCAAAACAGTGGGTTCGGTCTGCTCCACTACCTGGAATGCCATCGTGCGCGACACCGATCAGGTCGACCCCCACTGGGTGGGCCGCGAGTGGTTGGACAAGACCCGGCGCATGCTGGACAAGACCCTGCGCGTGCGCGAGCAGATGGCACCGGCGGATCATCAGATTGATGTGCGCTATCAGGACATCAGCAGCGACTGGCAGCACGAGATGCAGCGCATCTACGACTTTCTGGGTATCGAGCTCAACGCCGAAGCGCTGGCGGGCATGCAGCGCTGGCTGGATAGCAACGCCCAGCACAAGCACGGCGCCCACAAATATTCGCTGGCGGACTTCGGCCTCGACAAGGAGCAGGTGGATGCGGCGCTGATGTTCTACCGCGAGCGTTTCGATATCCCCTACGAGACCCGCAACCCGCATTTAGCCAAGGCCAGCAACGGGTCATCGAGCTAGCGCCGGACGTTGTGCCGGCAACGCAAAAGCGCTTATGCCGGCCTACGTTCTAGCTCCGCGGTATCAATGCAGTGCAGGCGTCGCTGTAGGTGCGAATTTATTCGCACATTCTTGGATCTACCGGCCGGATGGGGATCGCCGCGTCGCCAAATACGCTCCTCGCGATGACGCTGGATAATGGGCGCTTGGCTACGGGGCAGAACGTAGGGTGCGCCGTGCGCACCGGGATTCCGGTAGCTGTGCGAGCCTGACATGTGTAGGTGCGAATTTATTCGCACATGCGGTGTGGCTCGAAACACTGCTGTGCGGCTGAAGCCGCACCCTAATCTTCGCGTCTCACGTCAACCCGGATTGTGCGCACACAGCGTGTTGACCACATCCAGGTAGACCGGTCGCAGCCACTGTAATTCAAAGCCGGCCTTATCCACATTGCTCACGGTGTCGCGGTCCATGGCCGGGCCGAAGCGCTGGCTCAGCGGCGTCATCAGCTTGAGCATCAGCTTGAAGGGAAAATAGCGGCTGCCGGTGTGTTCGAACATATACAGCTCGCCGCCGGGTTTGAGCACCCGGCGCAGGGCGCGTAGCCCCGCCACCGGGTCCGGTACTGAGCAGAAGGTACAAGAAGTGAATACCTGGTCGAACTCGCCATCGGCGAAGCTCATGTCGTGCACGTCCATATGCTGCAGCCGAATTGTGCCAGAGTAGGCCTCGGCGCGTGGCTGTGCCTGTTCCAGCATGCGCGCGCTGATGTCGATGGCGTCGATCTCCAGGCCCGGCGGGAAGAAGGGGAAATCCAGGCCACTGCCTGCGGCCAGAAACAAAATGCGCGGGCCGCGCATGTGGCTGAACAGTTCGCGCTTGGCCGGTGCCCAGCGCCGCTCGGGACCGAAGCGACTCATCAGGTCGTAGCTGAGTGCGGCGCGATCCCACTTGTGTTCGGTGACTTTATCCACGGTTACGCCTCCAGCCCAGCCAGGCTTCGAATAGCCAGCAGAACAGCAGCGCGCCGATGCCGACGGCGGCGCCGCCGAGCAGTGCCTCGGATGCTGTCAGCGCCCGGTCTGCGGCCACCATGCCAAAACCCATCGCTGCCAGCATGCCGCCAAACATGCAGGGCAGCATCACCTCCATGGCGCCAAACAGCGGCACCAGCGCAAAGAAGCACAGCGCCATGGCCAGCGCCATGCCCACGGCCATGGCGGCGAACATGGCGGGCAGCATCGGCCAGCCGGGAGCAACCAGGCTGGCTGCCGCCCAGGCGGCAAGGGCGCCGACCAGGGCGTTGCTGAACAGGTCGCCGGCAATGAAGTAGGGGCGGGTTTCCATGGCGTCTGCCTTTCCTGATTCGATGTGCAGACCCTACGCCAGTGTTGCGTACTTGTGAAGGCGGGCGGTGACGGTTTGTGCGGTGCGCGGTGTGATCAGCGTTCAGTCTGATCGATGGCGGAGGGTGAGGGTATCGCCGCGCTGCACCAGCTCCAACTCGCGCATAAAACTCATGCCCAGCAGTACGGTGTCGCCATCCATATGCGGATTGATAATGGTGGGTACGCGGCTCAGCTCAATACCGCCGATGCGCACGCTATTGGCCACGCTGTGGTAGATGCGGACGTTGCCCGCCGCGGTGGTGGCGGTGCCGGCGGGGCCCGGCACCAGCCCCAGTCGCGCGGCCAGATGGCCGGGCACGACGACGCTGGTGGCGCCGGTATCCAGCAGAAAGTCGACGCTGTGGCCGTTAACTAAACCCGGTGCGAGGTAGTGGCCGGCGCGGTTGCGTTGCAGGGTGACTTCACCATTACCGCTCGCCACCAGCGCACGGTTGGGATTGCGCTGGCGCTCCAGCACCCCGCTGAAGGCGGCGACCAGCAGGGCGCCGACCAGCAGCCAGGCCAGCGCCATCATGGCCAGGCCCATGCGACCGGTGTTGGCTTGCTCGTCGTCGGTCATCTACTTTCCATCGGTTTGGCAGCGTTAGAGGGCTCGCCCCGCCGGACTCTCTGTCAACCTGGCCGAGATTGCCGCGTCGCGAAACCGCTGGACGGCGCGGTCCCGCTCCTCGCAATGACAGAGCTTAGCTTACAACAGGATGTCCAGCAGGTCGTCCAGGCCGCCATTACCGCCATCGCCGCCGTCGCCGGGATCCTGCGGGTCGCCGGGATCTTCCGGCTCGCTGTTGCCGTCGCGCATCAGGCCGGCGAGATAGGCACTGCTGATGGGGTCAGCGGCATTGGCTTTGAAATTGGCCAGGTTGGGAAACAGCTCGGGCATGTCGCTGTCGTCGACCCCGAACCAGTTGAGCAGGGTGGCCAGGTACTGGTCCACGGCGATGTCGGGGATCAGCCGGCCCTTGTTGCCGGTGTCGGCGGAGCCGCCCAGGGTCAGGTCGGGGATGGCGCCGACCATGCTGCCGCCGTTGACGCCGCCGCCCACCACCAGGTTGTGGCCGGCCCAGGCGTGGTCGGTGCCGTCGCCGTTGTTGCCCAGCGAGCGGCCGAAGTCGGACAGGGTGCAAACGGTGACTTCTTCGCCGATGCCCAGATGATCCATGACGAACTGGAAATCTCCCAGTGCCAGGCTCAGCTCGCGCAGCAGTACGGGGTGGTTGCGGGCCAGCTCGGTGTGGTTGTCGAAACCGCCCATGCCGATAAACAGCACTTGGCGCTTGAGGCCCAGGTCGTTGCGGCCGAGGTGGATCATGCGTGCGGCGCTGTGGAAGGCCTCCAGGGTGCGGCCGCGGATGCCACTACCCAGTTCAAGCTTCGCAGCGTCGGGGGCCTGGAACAGATCCCGTTGGTAGGACGCTTCCGGATAGCCCTGCGCGCGGCTAAAGTCGGGTGTTTTCGATAACTGGTCAGCGAGAATATCGGACAGCTCGGCGGCCCGGTAGTTGGCGGCCTTCAGCACCCGCCGCAGCGGGTGGTTTTCGGTACTGGCATCGTTGAGGCTGCGAAACAGCGCGCTGTCGAAGCCAGTACCGCGGGGGAACAGCTTGTCGCTGCCCGGCGACAGTACGGTGGGGCTGTTGTAGCGGCCGGTCATCAGTCGGGTGGCGCCGCCATAGGAAACGTTGAGCCCCAGCGTGGTGTCGCCGTTGACGCCGCCCGCGGTGTGCGCCTGCCACAGGTCGGCCAGGCGCCCGGCCCAGCCGCCGGCGTCGAGGTTGTCGGCCCAGCCGGTTTCCTGGGCGCGCTGCTGGTGGTTGTGGGCGAACAGGAAGGGCGGCCGCCTGGCGCTGCGGTCCTTGAAGCTGGCCTTGGTCATGGGCTCGACCAGAGTGCCGATATTGGCCACCACGGCGGCTTTCTTTTCCGCCATCAGCTGCGCCAGTTCCGGCATCACGCCGTTGATGCCGATGTCGAGGCCTTCGACCGGGTACACGCCCTGGCGGTAGGCCTCGGGCACGGAGTTGGCGGCATAGGCATTGGTCTGTGAATAGTCGAGAAGCCGCTTGTTAATGGCGATATCACGGCGACTGGCGGCGTAGGTCTGGTAGCCGCGGCCAACGGGGGTGCCGTTGCTCTCATCGCCCAGCGGCACAATCATGTTGTGGGCGTCGTTGCCGCCGTGCAGAAACAGCACCACCAGCGCCTTGTAGTCGTCGAAGGCGGGGGTGGCGGCGTGGGCCAGCCGCGGGAAAACAGTGGTGACGCCGCCAACGGAGGCGGCGGCGCCGGCGCCCAGCAGGGCGTTGAGAAATTCGCGTCGTTTGAAATCGGTCATCGCGTTGCTCCTCGCTCGTTGCCGGGGGTTAGTGTTGGGCCATCAGGGTGCTGGACAGCATCACGTACTGAACGGCGCCAGCCACGGTGCGGTGAGCTTCCGTGACGCGATTGTTGCGGGGGTTGTAGTAGCTGTCGGCGTCGTTCAGC
>JBFHRT010000052.1:0-9408 GCA_041591575.1 Spongiibacteraceae bacterium | reverse complement strand
GTTTCGATATCGCCGAGTTTCTCGCCCATCATGATGAAAGTTCTGAGCTGGAGGCATCGCCACAGCCGCTGCCGCAATGGCTCAGCGAGTGGGGTGTGGATCTGCGCAGCGACTCCCCCGGCGGTCTTGCCGAGCCGGTGGCGGCGCCGGCGAAGCGCGAGATCTACCTGCTGCAGCGCAAGCCCACCGCGCCCGGCAAAGACCTGGGCAAGACCTCGGGCTGGGTACACCGCGCCACCCTGAAGAAGAAAGGCGTGCACATGCTGGCCGGCTGCAGCTACCAGAAAATCGACGACGACGGCCTGCACATCCAGCGCGGTGAGCGCAGCGAAGTGCTGGCGGTGGACAGTATCATCATCTGCGCGGGCCAAGAGCCACAACGCGAACTGTACCCGGCAGCGCCGGAGGTGGCGCGCTATCATCTGATTGGCGGCGCCGATGTGGCCGCCGAGCTGGACGCCAAACGCGCCATCAAACAGGGTTCGGAGCTGGCGGCGCAGCTGTGATGGTTATTTACTGCTAATCGCGCTACATTGCCGGCTCAAGGAGAGTCTGCAGCAGGAGGGATAGATGGGAACGCTGTCGTGGATAGTGCTGGGCCTGATGGCCGGAGTACTGGCCAAGCTGTTGCTACCTGGGCGGGACGAGGGCGGTGTGGTCTTCACCCTGGCGGTGGGGCTGGCCGGTGCCTATCTCGGTGGCTGGCTGGGTGCAAAGGTGGGTATCAGCACCCCTGACGGCCTGACCACCGGCGGCGTAATGATGGCAACTTTTGGCGCCTTCCTGATCCTGCTGGTGTATTACGCCATCCGTCGATGACTGCGAGTGCCGCCCGGCACCGCGTGGCGGCCGCCTGTGCGCTGTTTGTCTGTGTGCTACTCGCGGGCTGCGCGGAACCGGCCGCGCCGCGCCTGCCGCCACTGACCGCTGATGCCCGTATCCTCGCTTTCGGCGACAGCCTCACCTATGGCAGCGGTGCCACTCCCGAACACAGTTACCCGGCCCAGCTGCAGGCCCTGATCGGCCGCGAAGTGATCAACGCCGGCGTGCCGGGAGAAACCACGGCCGAGGGGCGCAGGCGGCTGCCGGCGGTGGTGGCGGAGTTTGACCCTGCGCTGGTGATTCTGTGCCTGGGTGGCAATGACCTGCTGCGCCGCCTGAGCGAGACTGGCATGCGCGATAACCTCGACGCCATGATTCAGCAGCTGCAGGCGCAGCAGATACCGCTGCTGCTGGTGGCGGTGCCGGAAATCAAACTGCTGGGCGGCGCCCACCCGGCATACGCAGAGCTGGCGGCGCAGCGCGAGGTGGTGCTGGAGCCGCGAGTGGTGGTGGAGGTACTGCGCGACAGTTCGCTGAAGTCCGATCGCATCCATCCCAATGCCGCTGGCTACCGGCGCATCGCCGAGGTGCTGGCGCAGCGGCTGCGCGAGCACGGCGCGCTGTAGCTTCATACTTTTTCCTTCTGAGCGGCGCTGTAGATAGGCCGTGGTGCTCTATGCGCGGCGAAGCGGTTGAAGCACTGCTGGCAGCGGCGTATACCGGTATTTAGAGCACAGCGTAGAGCACAACGTAGGACACAGCGTAGAGCACCGCGACAGCAGCACAGCGCCGGCGCTACCGGGTGCGGGCGCGGGAGTGCAGCATGGCAACATCGCCCATCAGCAGTTCCCCGGCAGCGGCGCCGGCAATACCCTCAGCGGGGGTTGCTGTGCCCGGGTCCGTACCGGAACCCGCTCCCGGGACGGCGCCGCCGACGACCGCCGTCAATCCCCCGCGGGCCGACACTCAGCAGACCGACACCCAGATCCTGCGCGCGAACTTGCAGGTGAGTATCAGTGCGCGCAACGAGCCGCTGGCACTGGTGCTGCGCACGGCGCTGGAGGCCATCAACGAGCGGTTGGCGCCGGTATTCGGCGAAGACGCCATTGCAACCGCGGTGGAGCAGGGCATCGATGTTTCGCCTGAGGCCACCGCCGATCGCATTGTCGGCCAGTCTACTGCGCTGTTTGCGCGCTTTCAGGAATCCAACCCGGAGCTCAGTCCGCGCCAGCAGGTGGAGCGTTTCCTGGAAGTCATTGGTGCTGGCATCGAGCGCGGCTTTGCCGAAGCGCGGGAAATCCTGGAGGGCCTGTCGGTGCTGAAGGGGGAGGTGGCCGCCAATATCGACAGCACCTTCGAACTGGTGCAGCAGGGGCTGGAAGGGTTCCGTCAGCGCGAGCTGGGTGAGGCGAGCGAGGCCGCTGGGTGACGGCCACTGGCGTTGCCGGCTATTCGGGCTAGGCTGAATGGAGTCGTGAAGGGTGGCGCCTGTCGCGCTGCCCAATCACTCCATCACCCCGTTTCGGAGGCTTGGCCATGCGCATGATGCTGACTGCCCATTTCCCCCATGAACCCTTCAACTCCCTGGTGCGCGAGGGCCGCGCCGGCGAGCTGCTCGAGCGCATTGTCGAGGCTATCAAGCCCGAGGCGATCTACTTTGTTGAACTCGATGGCGCGCGTGCGGCGGTGGCGGTGGTGGAGGTGCCCGATGCCGCTGCGGTGCCCTCCTTTGCCGAGCCGTTTTTTCTGAACTTCAATGCCGACTGCGAGTTTCGTATTGCGATGACGCCCGAGGACCTGGCGCGGGCCGGGCTGGACGCGCTGGCCAAGCAGTGGGGGTGAGTGCGCGTGCGCCTGTTTCGCTGTGGCCACTGCGGGCAGCGGCTCTACTTCGAAAACACGCACTGCGAGCAATGCCGGCGCGCGCTGGGTTACTGGCCACCGGAGGGGCTGCTGACATTGCTGCCGGCCGGCGCTGATCGCTGGCTGGTGGAGGGCGCTCCCGAGCAGCTCTATCGCTACTGCGCCAATGCGGGAGAGGCGGGCTGCAACTGGCTGGTGGCCGCCGAGGGCGAGGGGCAGCTGTGCCGCGCCTGCGCGCTCAATCGCACCATTCCCGATCTCGCTCATGCCAATAACCGCGCGCTGTGGCGAGTGCTGGAACAGGCAAAGCGGCGGCTGGTGTACAGCTTGCTGCGGTTGCGATTGCCGCTGTGCAGCAAGGCCGAGGATGCCGAACACGGGCTGGCCTTTGATTTTTTGGCCGAGGCCAACCCCAAGTTTCGCGAGCAGCCCGAGGTGCTGACCGGTCACGCCGAGGGCGTGGTCACCCTCAATATTGCCGAGGCCGATAGCGTCGAACGCGAGCGCGAGCGCCAGAGCATGGCCGAACCCTACCGCAGTGTGCTCGGACACTTCCGCCATGAGGTGGGGCACTACTACTGGATGCGGCTGGTCGCCGACAGCGACTGGCTGACGCCTTTCCGCGAATGCTTCGGAGATGAGACGCAGGATTACGCAGCGGCGCTGGAGGCGCATTATCGCGGTGCCGCAAACGGCTGGCAGGCGCAGTATGTCAGTGCCTATGCCAGCGCCCACCCCTGGGAGGATTGGGCGGAAAGCTGGGCTCACTACCTGCATATCGTCGATGTGCTGGAAACCGCGGATGCCTTCGGCGTGGTGGTGCAGCAGCCAGGCAAGGTCGAGCGGCAAGCCTTCGACGCCTACTGCGAGGAGGATTTCGATGCGCTGGTGGAGGCGTGGCTGCCGCTGTGTGCGGCGGTCAACAGCATCAATCGCAGCATGGGCCAGCCCGATCTCTATCCCTTCGTACTGGCGGAACCGGTGCTGGACAAGCTGCGCTTCGTACACCGGGTGATCGGCCGCGAGCGTGAGGCGACCGGGTAGGCGCGATCTGGTGGCTGGTGGGCGGCCAGTGTTGCGGCTTGAGGGGCCCCGGCCTTGCGCGCGTTAATCAGAGCAGGGTCTTGACCACCTGCACGTCGGGGTCGCGGCTGGCGCCGGCGTCGTGCAGTTTCTGCAGGTAGTCCTGCCAGTAGTCGTCGCGGTGCTGGCACAGCTCGTAGAGATAGCGCCAGGAGAAAATACCGCTGTCGTGGCCGTCGCTGAATACCAGCTGCACGGCGTAATTGCCCACCGGTTTGATATCGACGATATTGACGTTCAGCTTGCCGGTCTGCAGCACCTCCTGGCCGGCGCCGTGGCCGCGCACCTCTGCCGAGGGGGAGTGCACGCGCAGGAATTCGCAGCTCAGTCGGTGGTTTTCACCGCCGGCATAGACCAGTTCCAGCTCCTTGGACTGCTGGTGCAGTTTGATATCCCGCGGGACTTTGACTTCGTCGTTTTCGTTCATATCGCCTTGTGATCCGATGGTGCGCACAGCGCACCCTACGGGGTGCGGTCGTAGGGTGCGCAGTGCCTTTAAGCCTCTGACGTCAGACGTCTGACTTCCGACTGCTGTTAGCGTCTGCCGTCTCCCGTCCAGCGTCAAGCCCTACAAAATAAAGCGGCTCAGATCCTCGTCGCGCACCAGCTCGCCCAGCTGCTGTTCCACATAGTCGGCGTCTACGCTAAGCGGCGTGCCGGCTTTATCGGTGGCGTTGAACGAGGCCTCCTCCAGCAGGCGCTCCATCACCGTGTGCAGGCGGCGGGCGCCGATGTTCTCGGTGCGCTCGTTCACCTCCCAGGCGGTCTCGGCAATGCGCTGGATGCCGTCCTCGGCGAAGCTCACTTCCAGCCCTTCGGTGCCCAGCAGTGCCTGGTACTGCTCGGTAAGGGAGGCATCGGGCTCGGTGAGAATGCGCACGAAGTCCTCGGGGCTCAGCGCCGCCAGCTCCACGCGAATGGGCAGGCGGCCCTGCAGCTCCGGAATCAGGTCCGAGGGCTTGGACAGGTGGAAGGCGCCGGAGGCGATAAACAGGATGTGGTCGGTGCGGATCATGCCGTGCTTGGTGCTCACGGTGCTGCCCTCGATCAGCGGCAGCAGGTCGCGCTGCACGCCCTCGCGGGAGACGTCGGCACCGCCGGTGTCCTGTCGTTTGGCGACCTTGTCGATCTCGTCGATAAAGACGATGCCGTTCTGCTCGGCGGCCTCGATGGCGCGGGCCTTGAGCTCCTCTTCGTTGACCAGCTTGGCGGCCTCCTCGTCGCGCAGCTGCTTGAAGGCGGCCTTGACGGTCATGCGGCGCTTTTTCTTCTTGCTGCCGCCGAGGCTGGAGAACATGTTCTGCAGCTGGCTGGTCATCTCCTCCATGCCCGGCGGCGCCATGATCTCGACGCCCATGGCGGCGGTGTCCAGCTCGATGTCGATTTCCTTCTCGTCCAGCTCGCCCTCGCGCAGTTTCTTGCGGAACAGCTGGCGGGTGCTGGATTCCTCCTCGGCCTGCTCGCCTCGCGGCGGCGGCAGCAGCACGTCCAGCAGCCGCGACTCGGCGGCCTCCTCGGCGCGAAAGCGCACCTTTTCCATTTCCTGCTCGCGGTACATCTTGATGGCGACGTCGGCCAGGTCACGGACGATGGATTCCACATCGCGGCCCACGTAGCCCACCTCGGTGAACTTGGTGGCCTCCACCTTGATAAAAGGAGCATTGGCCAGCTTGGCCAGGCGGCGGGCGATCTCGGTCTTACCGACACCGGTGGGGCCGATCATCAGAATGTTCTTGGGGCTGATCTCGGCGCGCAGCTCCTCGCTCAGCTGCATGCGGCGCCAGCGATTGCGCAGGGCGATGGCCACCGCGCGCTTGGCCTCGTCCTGGCCGATGATGTGCTTGTCCAGCTCGTGGACGATTTCCCTGGGAGTCATCTGGGACATGGGGGCTCCGCTATTTGTTTAGGTAATGCGCCGCTGCGGCGGCGCTGGGCGCCGTCGCGATCACTGGCAGTCCAGCGTTTCGATGGTGCGGTTGTGATTGGTGTAAATACAGATGTCGCCGGCAATGGCCAGGCCCTTCTCGACAATGTCGCGGGCGCTGAGTTCGGTGTTGTCCAGCAGTGCGCGGGCGGCAGACTGGGCGAAGGGGCCGCCGGAGCCGATGGCGATGAGGTTGTCCTCGGGCTCAATGACGTCGCCGTTGCCGGGAATCACCAGCGAGGTTTCCTTGTCGGCCACTGCCAGCAGCGCCTCCAGCCGGCGCAGGGCGCGCTCGGTGCGCCAGGCCTTGGCCAGCTCCACCGCGGCGCGGGTGAGGTGGCCCTGGTATTTCTCCAGCTGTGCCTCGAACAACTCGAACAGGGTGAAGGCGTCGGCGGTGCCGCCGGCAAAGCCCGCCAGCACCTTGTCGCCGTAGAGGCGGCGCACCTTGCGCGCATTGCCCTTCATCACCGTGTTGCCCATGGACACCTGGCCGTCGCCGCCGATGACCACCTGGCCGTTGCGGCGCACGGAGAGAATGGTTGTACCCCGGTATTGTTCCACTGCTTGCCTCGCGCGATTGATAGGGTCAGACGACGATAGATGGGGGCGGGGGTGGCAGAATTCAAGTCCGGCGGTGGGTGCGGCGCACCCTGCGGCAGCGGGGCTTCCGGCAGGCGTCCGCAACGCTGAGAAAGCGCTTATGCGGACCTACATTTGACTTGGCGAGTATTTCGGTTTTTCTCTGTGGCCCTATTCGGTGCGCATGGCGCACCCTACGCGGCTTCGTAGCGGTGGCAGGTGGCGCGCCGTGCGCACCGTTTTTGCGTCTCCCGTCCTGCGCCCAGCAGCCTTTAACCCTTGCGCTTCAGCAGCAGGGTGTCGATGCCCTGGGTGATCAGGGTGGCGCGGGCCTTGGAGACCTTGCCGCTGGAATTGAAGGGGCCGACATAGACCCGGTGCCAGGTGTCGCCATTGGCCTCCACCGCCTCCACCTTGGCTTCCATGCCCAGCAGGATCAGCTCGGCGCGGCGGCGGTCGGCGTCACCGGCGCGGCGGAAGGAGCCGGCCTGCAGGATGTAGTGCACGGGCTCGGCGGGCTGGGCGCTGCTGCCGGCACTGCCGCTGGCGTTGGCGGACGTGCTCTGCTCCTCGGGCACGATGACCTCGCGCTCGGGCAGCAGCGTGAAGAAGTCGAACTTGGTGGCGCTGGTGGCGGGCGCCGCCGCCGGCTTTTCCTTGGCGGGCGCGGCCGCAGCTACCGGCGCCGGTTTGCTGTCGACGCTGCTCAGGTAGACCAGGAAGCTGAAGAAACAGCCGCCGGCAAAACCCGCGCCCAGCAGCAGCCAGGCGGGTACCCGGCGCGGACTCTGGCGGGTGGCGCCGCGCTGGGGGCGCGCCTTGGCCATGGCTTACATCTCCTGGGGCGCAGACACGCCCAGCAGGGCCAGGCCGTTGGCGATGACCTGGCGCACGGCGGCGTAGAGGGCCAGCCGCGCATCGCGCAGGGCGGCATCGTCCACCAGTGCCTTGTGGGCGTTGTAGTAGGTGTGGAACTCGCCGGCCAGCTCGCGCAGGTAGTGGGCGATTTGGTGCGGCTCGCGGCTGGCGGCGGCGGTGGTCACCAGCTCCGGGAAGGCGGCCAGGCGCTTGAGCAGGGCCTTCTCGTGCTCCTCGCCGAGGCGGTCCAGGGCGGCGCAGCCGGCCTCGACGTCCCAGCTCTGGTCCTGTTCGGCCAGCTTGCGCATGACACTGCACACCCGGGCGTGGGCGTACTGGATGTAGTACACCGGGTTGTCGTTGCTCTGGCTCACCGCCAGGTCGATGTCGAAGGTGAGCTGGGAGCTGGCACTGCGCGCACACAGGAAGTAGCGGGTGGCATCGCGGCCGACCTCGTCAATCAGGTCGCGCAGGGTGACGTAGCTGCCGGCACGCTTGGAGATTTTCACCTCTTCGCCGCCGCGCATCACCGTCACCATCTGGTGCAGCACGTAGTCGGGCCAGCCCTGGGGAATGCCGATGTTGAGCGCCTGCAGGCCGGCGCGCACCCGGGTAATGGTGCTGTGGTGGTCGGCGCCCTGCTCGTTGATCACGGTGCTGAAGCCGCGGCGCCACTTGTTGGCATGGTAGGCGACGTCGGGCACGAAGTAGGTGTAGCCGCCCTCGCGCTTGCGCATGACACGGTCTTTGTCGTCACCGAAATTGGTGGTGGCCAGCCACAGTGCGCCGCCATCCTCATAGGTGTGGCCGCTGTCGATCAGCGCCTGCACCGCGGCCTCGACACTGCCGTCTTCGTACAGCGAGGACTCGAGGAAGTACACGTCGAAGTCGACACCGAAGGCCTTGAGATCCAGGTCCTGCTCGCGGCGCAGGTAGGCCACGGCGAAGGCGCGAATGGCCGCGAGATCGTCGGCATCACCGGCGCCGGCCACGTGCTTGTCGGCGGCGTCTACGGTTTCGCCGGCCATATAGGCCGCCGCCACGTCGCGGATGTAATCGCCGCGATAGCCGTCCTCGGGCCAGTCGGCGTGGTCTGGCTCCAGGCCCTTGCAGCGCGCCTGCACCGAGCGCGCCAGGTTGTCGATCTGCGCCCCGGCGTCGTTGTAGTAGAACTCGCGGGTCACGTCATAGCCGGTGGCGGCCAGCAGCCGGCACAGGGCATCGCCCACCGCGGCACCGCGGCCGTGGCCCACGTGCAGCGGTCCGGTGGGGTTGGCGGACACGTACTCCACCTGCACCTTTTCGCCGGCGCCGGTATCGCTGTGGCCGAAGCGCTCGCCGGCGGCGAGGATGTCGGACACCACCGAGGTGGCGGCATCATCGCTGAGGAAGAAGTTGATAAAACCGGGACCGGCGATCTCGGCCTTGGCCACCTTGGGCGAGGCCGGCAGCGCGGCGATCAGGCGCTCGGCAATGTCGCGCGGCTTGGCCTTGAGCGGCTTGGCCAGGGTCAGCGCCACGTTGCTGGCAAGATCGCCGTGGCTGGCATCGCGGGTGCGCTCCACCTGCACGTTGGGTTGCAGTTCCTGTGGCCAGCCTTCGGCCTGGCGCAGCTGTGCCAGGGCCTGGGTGATCAGATCGGCAACGTGCTCTTTCATGGGGGGCGACAACTCCGGCTGTGATGATGGCAGATAAAGGGGCGCTATTATCGCTGTTTGGCGGGGCGGCTGCCAGTGATGGGGGTGCTGGACGCTTGGCGGGAGACGGGAAACGCTATAGGGGAGACGGGAAACGCAACAGCCGGTGCGCATGGCGCACCCTACGACAGCGCACTGCTGTCCGCTTTTGATTTTCGCGTCCGACGTCCGACTTCAGACGTCCGACCGCTTTTCAGCGTCTCCCGTCTCCCGTCCAGCGTCTCCCATCAATACATATCCACCGGATCCACATCCACGCTCCAGCGCAAACCACCCGTGGCGCGGCGGGATTCACCGGCGTCGCAGAGGCGCTGCAGTGCGGCGTGCAGGGCGGCACGGCGCTCGGTCTGCAGCAGCAGCACGGCGCGGTAGCGCCCGGCCTTGCGGGTCATGGGGGCTGGCAGCGGGCCGATGGCCTGGCAGTCCGGCGTCGCCGGCCCCAGCGCTGCCTTCAGTGCCGCCAGAAACTGCTCGGCGCTGTCCAGCCGGCTGGCGTCGGCGCGAACCAGTGCGGCGTGGCCGAAGGGCGGCAGCTGCATCAGCTGGCGTTCGGCCAGCAGTGCGCGGGCGAAGGCGGGG
>JBFHRT010000051.1:0-9411 GCA_041591575.1 Spongiibacteraceae bacterium | reverse complement strand
GCTCTGGCACTGCACCACAATGCCGCTGGGGGCGTGCGTCAGGCGCACGGCCGAGTCGGTCTTGTTGACGTGCTGACCACCGGCGCCGCTGGCGCGGTTGGTATCGGTGCGCACATCGGGCGGATTGATTTCGATATCGATGTCCTCGTCCACCTCCGGCGATACAAACACTGAGGCGAAAGAGGTGTGGCGGCGGTTGCCCGAGTCGAAGGGCGATTTACGCACCAGGCGGTGCACGCCGGTCTCGGTGCGCAGCCAACCGAAGGCGTACTCGCCCTGCACGTAGATGGTGGCACTCTTGATGCCCGCCACTTCACCTGCCGACACCTCCACCAGCTCCGCCTTGAAGCCCTTGCTCTCGCACCAGCGCAGGTACATGCGCAGCATGATATTGCCCCAGTCCTGGGCCTCGGTGCCGCCAGAGCCGGCCTGAATGTCGACGTAGCAGTTGTTGGCGTCCATTTCACCGGAAAACATCCGGCGAAATTCCAGCTTGGCCAGCTCTTCTTCCAGGGCGCCGATGTCATCGCCCAGCGATTCCAGCGTGTCCTGGTCGCTCTCTTCCAGCGCCAGTTCCAGCAGGTCTTCCAGGTCAGCGATGCCGCTGGTGAGATTGTCGATGGTGAGCACTACCGCCTCCAGGGCGGAGCGCTCCTTGCCCAGCGCCTGCGCGCGCTCGGGGTCGTCCCAAACAGTGGATTCGCCGAGCTCCAGCTCGACCTCGGTCAGACGCTCTTTCTTGTGAGCGTAGTCAAAGATACCCCCTCAGGACGTCTGTCCGGGCGGACATGTCCTTGATGGTCTGCTTGATGGCGTTGACTTCTAGCATGCGCGGAAAATCCACAGTTCAAAGGAAGGCGGATTCTACCCGAAGGCGGCGGTGCCATAAAGCGCAGGGCGCGCAACGCTGGACGGAAGACAGGAGACGCAGCGCCGAAAGACGGGCAAAACGCCGAACAGGCCTAGGAAACAACCTCCAGGTGCTCCACCAGCAGCTGCGGGCTCACCCGGCCGCGGAATTCGTTGACGTCGAGCTTGTACACCAGCTGCAGCCGTTGCGCGTCGGCACAGGGCCACTGGCGGGTATCGATATTGAACGCGATCGCGTCGATGGCCTGCTGCGGCGCGTCGTCAGGCGCCAGTACCAGCTTGAGGTGGCGTTCACCCACCAGGCGCTGATTGATCACCCTGAAAACGCCGTCGAACAATGGCTCCGGGAATTGCTGCCCCCAGGGACCGGCATCGCGCAGCAGCTGCGCCGTCTCCAGGCTCAATGCCGGGGCAGGCAGTTCGCCATCACTGTGCAGGGTGGCGGTCAGCGCCGTGGGCTCCAGCTGCTCGCGTAGTAGCGCGTCAAAGGCTTCGGCAAAGCGGGGGTAGTGCTCGCGCGGCAGGCTCAGCCCCGCCGCCATGGCGTGGCCGCCGAATTTCTCCAGCATATCCGGGTGGCGCTTGGCCAGCAGATCCAGGACATCGCGCATGTGCACGCCCGGAATCGAGCGCCCCGAGCCCTTGAGCAGACCATTGTCGCCCTCAGCAAAGGCGATGACCGGGCGGTGGTATTTTTCCTTGATGCGCGAGGCCAGAATACCGACCACGCCCTGGTGCCAGGTGTCATCAAACAGGCAGATGCCGAAAGGCAGCTCGTCGTCACTGCCCTCTCCGTCCTCGCCACCCAGCTGCACCCGCTCCAGCGCCCGCAGCGCGTCCTGCTGCATGCTCTGCTCAATGGCGCGGCGCTCGCGGTTGAGCTCGTCCAGCTCGGCGGCGACGCGCAGCGCCTCACTCTCGTCCGCGGTGAGCAGACAGCGGATACCCAGCGACATATCGTCCAGACGGCCGGCGGCGTTGAGCCGCGGCCCCACCGCAAAGCCCAAATCACTGGCCACCAGTCGCTGGTGGTTGCGCCCCGCCACCTGCAGCAGCGCGCGGATACCCGGCCGCGCACGCCCGGCGCGGATGCGGCGCAGCCCCTGCTCTACCAGAATGCGATTGTTCTGCTCCAACGGCACCACATCCGCCACCGTGCCCAGCGCCACCAGGTCTAGGTAATTGCCGAGATTGGGCTCGGCAATGCCACGGCTCGCAAACCAGTCGCGGGCGCGCAGCTCGTTGCGCAACGCTGACAGCACATAGAACATCACCCCGACCCCGGCCAGGGACTTGGCGGCAAAGGGGCAGCCTGGCTGGTTGGGATTGACGATGGCCGCAGCGTCGGGCAGCGCGTCGCCAGGCAGATGGTGGTCGGTAACCAGCACCTCGATACCCAGGGCATTGGCCGCCGCCACGCCGTCAATACTGGAGATACCGTTGTCGACGGTGACGATCAGCTCAGGAGATGACTGGCGCGCCACCGCCACGATTTCCGGGGAGAGGCCATAGCCGTACTCGAAGCGGTTGGGCACCAGAAAGTCGACCTGCTGCGCGCCCATATCGCGCAGCGCCAACAGCGCCAGCGCGGTGCTGGTGGCGCCATCGGCGTCAAAGTCCCCCACCACCAGGATCCGGCGGTTGCGCTCCAGGGCATCGGCCAGCAGTGCGGCGGCCTCGGGCAGGCCCTTCATTTCCGGCTTCAGCAGGCCCTTGAGTTCGGTGGCGTATTCGGCGTCGCTGCGCACGCCCCGCGCAAGCAGGATCGGGCGCAGCAGGGGGTGAACGGTGTCGGAGAAATCGCCGCTGATTTCAATCTGGCGGCGAAGGATGCGGGGCTTCTTATCCATGCTGACCCTTTGTGCGGCTTTAGCGGCCGGAATTCACCACAGAGCCCACAGAGGGGCACGGAGAAAAGCGATAAAAACAGGTCGGTGCGCACCGCGCACCCTACGAATGGCACCCCGTAGGGTGCGCCGTGCGCACCGCTTGTGCTGTTGCGTCTACCGTCTCCCGTCCAGCGTAGAGCGCCCTTAAGCCTTTATATTCGCCGCCATAAACTGGTGAACCTGGGCGATGTCGTTATCCAACACTTCCAAGCGCTCTTCGCGCTCGAGCAGGTCCGCCATGTGGTGCGGCAATGCCGGCGCCTGCGGGTAACCCGCCTTCATCACCGCCTCGGGGAACTTGGCCGGGTGCGCGGTGGCCAGGGTGACCATGGGCACGCTGCTGTCGCGGCGGCACTCGCGGCCCGCCTTCACGCCGATGGCGGAGTGCGGGTCCAGCAGGTATTCACAGTGCTCGTAGACGTCGGCAATGGTGGCTACGGTGGCATCGTCGTCGACGCTGTAGCTGTCGAACTGGGCGCGCGCCTTGGCGATTGCCGCCTCACTGATGGCGACATTTTCCTTGTCGAAGCGCGCCATCAGATCGGCGATGGCGGCACCATCGCGGTCGTAGCAGTCGAACAGCATGCGCTCGAAGTTGCTGGAGATGACGATATCCATGCTCGGCGACAGGGTATGCACCAGCTCCTGTTTTTCGAAGCGGTTGCTGCTGATGACGCGGTGCAGGATGTCGTTGCGGTTGGTGGCGATGACCAGCTGCTCGATAGGCAAGCCCATGCGCTTGGCCAGGTAACCGGCGTAGATGTCGCCAAAGTTGCCGGTAGGTACCGAGAAGCTCACCGGGCGCGCCGGTGCGCCCAGCGACAGCGCCGCGTAAAAGTAGTAAACGATCTGGGCCATGATACGCGCCCAGTTGATGGAGTTGACCGCCACCAGCTGGCGCCCCTCGGGCAGAAAGCCCTGATTGGCAAAGCTGGCCTTGACCATCGCCTGGCAGTGATCGAAGTGGCCGCGAATGGCGATGTTGTGCACCTTGTCACCGAGCACGGTGGTCATCTGCCGGCGCTGCACCTCCGACACCCGCTGGTAGGGGTGCAGGATGAAGATGTCGATATTGTTGCAGCGCTTGCAGCCCTGGATCGCCGCCGAGCCGGTATCGCCGGAAGTGGCGCCCATTACCACCACTTTCTGGTTGCGGCGCTCCAGCACGTAGTCCAGCAGCCGGCCCAGCATCTGCAGGGCAAAGTCTTTAAAGGCCAGGGTCGGGCCCTGGAACAGCTCCAGCACCCACTCGTTGTGGCCCAGCTGCACCAGCGGTGCGATAGCATCGTGGCGGAAGTCGGTGTAGGTGTCGTCGACGATGGCCTTGAGGTCGTCTTCGGGGATACAGCCACCCACGAAGGGCTGCACGATACGGAAGGCCAGCTCGGTATAGCTCAGGCCGCGCCAGGAAGCGATTTCCTCCGCCGAGTACTGCGGCAGTGTCTCCGGCACGTAGAGGCCGCCATCGGGCGCCAGGCCGGTGAGCAGGACGTCTTCAAAGTTCAGTGCGGGCGCTTGGCCGCGGGTGCTGATGTATTTCACGTTGGGAATCCGATGCCTAGTTCAATAGCGTCTTGAATAACTCGATTTTGGCGCACTGTTAGAGCGCCGCTGGCCTGAAGTCGGAAGTCGGACGTCTGACGCCGCTCGCTGCACTCGCAGTTCGCGGCGCGCAGCGCCGCAAGCTTCCGACGTCAGACTTCAGACGTCCGACCGCCCTTCACCCCGCCAGCGATTCCACGCGCAGCCGGGTGATCTCGCCGATGGTGCTGTCCAGCGCTTCAATCTGCGCCACCGCCTCGTTCATCTTACGCTCCAGTGTGCGGTTGGTAAGCATGATCAGCGGCACGTGGTTTTCACCCTCGGCGGGCTCTTTCTGGATCAGCGCCTCGATGCTGATGCCGGCATCGCTGAATATCTGCGCCACCCGTGACAGCACACCGGGCTTGTCGATGGCCGACATGCGCAGGTAATAGGCGCTCTCGATATCCTCGATGGGCATCACCGGGTGGTCGAGCAGAGCGTCCTGCTGGAAGGCCAGATAAGGTACGCGGTGACGCGGCTCGGCGGTCAGGGTGCGCGCCACGTCGACTACATCGGCGACTACGGCCGAAGCGGTGGGCTCGCTGCCGGCGCCGGCGCCATAGTACAGGGTCGGGCCGACGGCATCGGCCTTGACCAGCACCGCGTTCATCACGCCTTCGACGTTGGCCAGCAGGCGGCGCTCGGGAATCAGTGTCGGGTGTACGCGCAGCTCGATACCGTGGTCGTGGTATTTGGCGACGCCCAGGTGCTTGATGCGGTAGCCCAGTTCCTCGGCATAGCGCACGTCCTCGGTGGAGATGCGGGTGATGCCCTCGGTGTAGACCTTGTCGAACTGCAGCGGAATACCGAAGGCCAACGACGCCAGGATCACCAGCTTGTGGGCAGCATCGATGCCTTCGACGTCAAAGGTGGGGTCGGCCTCGGCGTAGCCCAGTGCCTGGGCCTCGGCCAATACGTCGGCGAAATCGCGGCCGTGGTCACGCATTTCACTGAGAATGAAGTTGCCGGTGCCGTTGATAATACCCGCCAGCCATTCCACGCGGTTGGCCGACAGGCCCTCACGCAGCACCTTGATGATGGGGATACCACCGGCGACCGCGGCCTCGAAGGCCACACTGACGCCCTTCTCGGCGGCGGCAGCAAAGATTTCGTTGCCGTGCTCGGCAATCAGTGCCTTGTTGGCGGTGACCACGTGCTTGCCACTGGCGATGGCGCGCAGCACTAGCTCCTTGGCCACGGTGGTGCCGCCAATCAGCTCAACCAGAACGTGGATATCGGGGTTGTCGGCCACCGCGAAAATATCGCGGCTGATCGCCACGTCACCGGTGTCGCAATCGGGGTTGTCGCGGCGCGCACCGATCTGTTCGATCACGATGTCGCAGCCGGCGCGGGCGCGAATAGCCTCACGGTTGCGGCTCAGTACCTTGAAGGTGCCGGAGCCAACGGTGCCAAAACCACAGATACCTACTCTGACGGGGTTCAAAACACGTCCTCTCGTCTATGTCTGGAAAATATGTCTGGGGGTGAAAGGCGCGTATTCTATCCCAAGACCCCGTCGTCGCGCATCATTCGGCGGATACTGCGCAGCGCCTGCCGGGTGCGGTGCTCGTTTTCGATCAGGCCGAAACGCACGTAGCCCTCGCCATATTCGCCAAAACCAACGCCGGGAGACACCGCCACCTGGGCCTCGGTGAGCAGTTTCTTGCTGAATTCCAGCGAACCCAGCTCGCGGTAGGCCTCCGGCAGCGGCGCCCACACGAACATGGTGGCTTTTGGAGGAGTGACATTCCAGCCCAGCTCGTTAAGGCCAGCGCAGAGTACATCGCGACGACTGCGGTACATCTCGCGAATCTCGTCCACACAGCTCTGATCCGCCTCCAGCGCGTGAATGGCCGCCACCTGCACCGGAGTAAACATGCCGTAATCCAAGTAGGACTTCATCCGCCCCAGGGCCTGGATCAGGGTGGGGTTGCCGCAGCAGAAGCCCACCCGCCAGCCGGGCATATTGTAGCTCTTGGACAGGGTGAAAAACTCCACCGCCACATCCTTGGCACCGGGCACCTGCAGTATCGAGGGCGCCTGGTAGCCGTCAAAGCAAAGATCCGCATAGGCGAGGTCCTGCACCACCCAGATCTCATGCTCGCGAGCAATAGCCACCACCTTCTGGTAGAAATCCAGCTCTACGCACTGGGTGGTGGGATTGGCGGGAAAGTTCAGCACCAGCATCTTCGGCTTGGGCCAGCTATTGCGAATAGCCTGCTCCAACTCACCAAAGAAACTCTGCTCGTCGCTCATTGGCACATGGCGGATATCCGCCCCGGCAATGACAAAACCGTAGGGGTGTATCGGGTAGGAGGGATTGGGCACCAAAACCGCATCGCCGGGGCCGGTGCAGGCCAGCGCCAGGTGCGCCAGCCCCTCTTTGGAGCCCAGGGTGACGATGGCCTCGGTTTCGGGGTCCAGCTCCACGGCGTAGCGGCGCTGATACCAGTCGCAGATGGCCTTGCGCAACCGCGGAATACCTCGGGACAGCGAATAGCGGTGGGTGTCGCCGCGCTGGGTCGCCTCACACAGCTTGTCGACGATATGCTGTGGTGTCGGCTGGTCCGGGTTGCCCATGCCGAAGTCGACCACATCTTCACCGCGGGCCCGCGCCGCCTTCTTCAGGTCGCCAATGATATTGAATACATAGGGCGGAAGGCGCTCGATGCGCTGAAAGCTGTCCTGCACGGTTGCTCCTCAGCCGGCGCTATTACTTCTGGGTGACCATTCCAGCCAGTCGCGCCGCCGGCATATAGCCCGGAATCAGCGTGCCGCTGGTGGTAACAATGGCCGGGGTGCCGGTGACCCCCACCTGGCTGCCCAACTGGTACTGGGCCGCGATCGGGTTGTTCGGGCAGACATTCTCATCAATTTTCTGGCGGTTCTTGAGCGCGGTTAGCGCGGTCTGGGGATCCTTGGCGCACCAGGCACTGGCCATCTTGTTGAAGGTGGGCGAGCCGACACCGGCGCGAGGATAGGCCAGGTAGCGCACTTCGATGCCCAGCTTGTTGAGTTCCGGCACTTCACGGTGCAGTTTCTGGCAGTAACCGCAATCGGTGTCGGTAAATACGTAGATCGACGCCTTAGGCTTACCCTCGGGAGAGAATACGATCATGTCCTTGCTCGCCACCTTGGCCATCAGCTCGGCGCGCTCGGCTTCGCGCGCCGCCTCGGCGAGATTGACGAAACCGCCGGCACCGACCTCATAAAGATCGCCCAGCACAAAATACTTGCCGTCAGCCGTTGAGTACACACGCGGGCCATTGGTGAACGCCACCTCGTACAAACCGCTGATGGGGCTGGCCGACACGCTGTCGATTTTCAAATCGGGGCGACTGGAGAGAAAATGCGCACGGATACGCTGCTCGGCACTTGTTTTTGCCGCGGCACCATCTTCTGCTGCGGCCACCGCAGGGAGAGTCGCGGCCACGCACGCGAAGAACAGTGCTCTGATCAAAAATTTCATCGACTACCTCTTTCTTATGTGAATGTCTTCTATTGGTCCATCGCGGTCGTTATCAGTTCCCTGCCTCAAAAACTGGCAGGCACTAGCCGCGCGGATGGTGTTCGGCGTGCAATTGCTTCATGCGCTCGCGTGCCACATGAGTGTATATCTGTGTGGTGCTGAGGTCACTATGCCCGAGTAGCAATTGCACCACGCGCAGATCGGCCCCATGGTTGATCAAATGGGTGGCAAAGGCATGGCGCAGCGTATGTGGCGAAAGCGCGGTATTGATGCCCGCACGCAGCGCATACTGCTTGATACGGTGCCAAAAGGTCTGGCGTGTCATCTGCCTGCCACGACTGCTGGGAAACACCACGTCGCCCGTCGGCGCCAGCTGTGGCCGCCCCGCCTGCAAGTAGCGGCGCAGCCAGTGCAGCGCCTCCTCACCCATGGGAATAAGGCGCTCCTTGTTGCCCTTGCCCACCACTTTGACCACTCCCTGAGCAAGGCCCAGCTGGTTCATCTGCAGCCCCACCAGCTCGGACACCCGCAGCCCGCAGGCATACAGTGTTTCGAGCATCGCGCGATCTCGCAGGCCGCGCGGCGTGGAGACGTCCGGCGCGGCGAGCAAAGCCTCGACCTCCGCTTCGCTCAGCGTGCTCGGGAAACGCGGCGCGCGCTTGGGCGGGTCCAGACGAGCCGTCGGATCGGCGTCGATCCGGCGCTCGCGCAGCGCATGCCGGTAGAAACGGCGCAGGCTCGAAAGCAGCCGCGCGTCGCTGCTCGCCTTTGCACCCCGCCCGCGATGCCGCGCCGAGAAATAGGCGTAGATCTCGCCCTCGCCGACGGCACCGATGCCTGAGCCGCCGCGCTGCTTCAGCCAGCGCGCGAACTGCGTCAGGTCGCGCCGATAGGCGTCGATGGTGTTGCGCGCGAGTCCGTCCTCGAGCCACAGTGCATCGCAGAACCGGTCGATCGCCGCGACATCGGCCGGCGCAGCCGGTGCGCCGCTCAAGACGCCCCCTCGTGCGAGAGCAGCCACCGCTTCACGTCGACGAAGAAGCCGTCACCGTGGTGCGCGAACCCGCCCAGCGAATGTGCGGCAACCACGCGGTGGCACGGCACGATGAGGGGCAGCGGATTGTCGCCGCAGGCCTGACCGACCGCGCGCGCGGCAGATCCGAGTTCGTGTGCGAGCGCACCATAGGTCCGCGTCTGCCCGCGCGGGATGCGGCGCAGTGCCGCCCAGACACGGCGCCGAAAGCGCGTACCGGACTGCGCCAGCGGCAGATCAAACCGATCATCGCCGTGGTCGCGGTAGCGCTCCAACTGCGCCACGGCCCGCGCGGCGAGCGCGCTACGCGCCGGCTGAAGGGGTGTCTGCGGCGGCAAGTAGGCGACGCGCGTGACGCAGGTTGCGTCGGTTCGGATGCCGATGCGCATGCGCGGAAACGCGACCACCGCGTCCCACGGCCCGGATTCGAATGCGCCGGATCGCGCCGTTTTCATGCCGCCGCAAGCGCCCTGATCTTCTCGAGCAGCGGATCCGGCACGTTCACGCCGTCTACCTCGGCCTTGCGCGCCAGCGCAAAGCGCCGCGCGCCGGGCAGGCGGACGCCG
>JBFHRT010000050.1:0-9466 GCA_041591575.1 Spongiibacteraceae bacterium | reverse complement strand
GGTGGTCGATATCGCGGATACCGAGCGGCCGCGGGTGATTTCCGCCGGTAACCTCGAAAACATCGAAGGCATTGAAGTCTACCGCGACCGCCTTATCGCCGCCGGTGCCGGCAGTGGCCTGCAGGTGCTGCAACTGCCGCATGCCTTCGTCACCGCCACCAGCGTCGGCGGCGAGGGCGGTTACCTGTCTGCCGACAGCAGCCAGCCGCTGCTACTCAGCTTCAATGAACTGGTCACCCCGGACTCCCTGCAGCAGGAGGGTGCGCTGAGCCTGACGCGCATCGACCCGGCCACCGGTGTGCGCGAGGCGCTGCCAGTCACGGTGGTGCCTCACTACGAGGGAGAGCAGACCGAAGGCGCGCGCCATTTCGAGCTGCAATTCGAGCGCGTGGCCGGCGCCACCCTGGAGCTGCGCGTCGACGACGTGCGCAATCTGCGCGGCACCGGACTGTGGGCACCCTTCGTGCAGCACCTGCGGGTGACCGAGCAGCCTTCGCTGCCACCGAGCATCGAGCGGGTCGAGGGCGGCAGCTTCCACCGCGGTGAGCAGGACGTCATTACCGTCAGGGGGCAGGGCTTCCGCCAGGGCGGTGCCCAGCTCTACGTGGACCAGTATGCGGTAACCACCGTTTGGGTCGATGAGCAAACCCTGCAGATTCCGGCCCAGGCGCTAGACCTGCTGCCCCTGGCGGAAGGTCAACACCACCTGCGGGTGGAAGACGGCGAGTTTGCCGATCTGTGGCTGGGTGCGGTGGTCGTCGGCGCCGCACTGACTCCGGAACAAACGGCCTTCCAACTGGCGCCGGACTCGGCGGACATCGACGGCGGAATCCGCGTGGAAATTACCGCCGGCGACAACGTCATCCTGCCCGGCACGCGGGTGCTGCTGCGCGCGCGCAACAGCGACACTGAAATCTATACCGGCCGCAGCCCCTTTGACGAGGCCGCGGGCGAGGAGACCATCGACCTGCGCGATGACGTGGTATCCCTCAAGCGTTTCGACTTTGTGCTGCCGGGTGTCATCGACCCGGATCTCTACAGTGTATATCTGCGCATCCCCAACGGCAGCGGCGTGGACGAGGTGCATGTGGGCGACCTGTCCTACACCCTGCCTCAGGGCCGCGGCATCGATCTGCCCAACTATCCGCCGATGCAGATCGGCGCTGCCGAGCAGGTGGGCAACACCCTGTTTGTTGGCGTCAAGGCCGGCCAGGAACCCCGCTACAACAACCGCTTCCTGATGCCGGCGGGCCTCGAAATCTACGACGTGTCCATCTGGGAGCGGCCGCTGCGCCTCACCCAGCTGCGCCTCAGCGACCCCGTCACCGGCCTGGCCGTCGCCGGCAACCTGGTGTATCTCGCCAACGGCCGTTCCGGACTACAGGTGGTGGATGTCGCCGAGCTGGACAAACCCCTGCTGATCGATCAGGTGCCGACGCCGGGGCACCGCGCCATGGATGTGGCCATCAACCACGCGCGCCAGGTGGTGGCGATCGCTGCCGCCAACGACCTGGGCACGGGTTATCTGCGCTTCCTCGACCTGGCCAGCGACGAGCTGACACCGGCGGCCGGCTACGACAATATCCACTTTGACGACAGCTCCGGTGGCGACGATGCCCTGCTCGGCCAGCCGCTGGATATCCAGTGGCACAACGATGAACTGTATGTACTGCTCAAGCGCGATGGCCAGCTCTATCTGGTGGTATTCGACCGCTTTGGTGCAGACCCGAGTTACCGCATCAGTCCGGTCGAACGCGGCCTCGGCGGCAGCGATCTGGCCATGCCCTCGATGCTGGTCCAGCACGGGCAGGTCAATATCACCACCAGCAGCGAATTCATCGTCATCGAGGCCAATGGCGAGGGTGGTTTCGACACCGTTTACTGGCAGTCGCTGGGCGGCGGCTCGGAATTGGTCGCCAATGGTGGCGGTGTGCTGATGGCTGACCGCGAAGGGGTGGTGGTCAATCACAGCGCGCAGCTGGTGGTGTCCTCGGTAGCGCCGTCCAGCGGCAGCGTGATCAGCAGCCGCGAGGAGCTGGTCATCCAGTTCAACAACCTGCTCAACACCGACGCCGCGGCGCTTGCCGCCGGCATTCGCTTGCTCGACGGCAGTGGCAGCCCGCTGCCCGAGGGCAGTTATGAACTCGAAGGCACCAATACCCTGGCGGGTGGTTACGTCAGCCTGCGCTTTACCCCGGCGCTGAAGTACAGCGGAGCGGTTACACTCGAGGTGAGTTCGGCGCTTACTGATTTGTACGGCCACGCGCTCAAGCAGCCACTGGCGGCCAGCTATCAGCTGGTCGACGGATTGCGCCCGACAATCCACGGCGTGGAGCGCCTGCTCGAAAGCGGCGGCAGCCACTTCTTCCACGCCGACGGCACGGAAGCGGCTGTCATCCGCGGTGAAAACTTCGGTGCTGATGCCAGCCTGATCGCGGTGCGTGTCGGCGAGATGATGCTGGCGCCGGCTGCCATCGGCGAAGTCAGTGACAACGAAATTCACTTCACCATGCCGCAGCTGCAGTTCGGCGATGCCAGCGTGTCGCTGTCGGTGACCGTGGAGCGGGTGGACCAGGCGCTGAGCTACATCCAGTACGGCGCCGTGGCGATTCTGCCGCAGATCGCCATTGACGACATCAACCCGCAGACCGGGCCGCCCCAAGGCGGTAACCATGTTGATATTTACGGCCGCGGTTTCAGCCACTTCAATACCGTCAAGTTCGCGGGTGCCACCGCCGGCGATCTGCGCGTACTGAGCAGCAATCACATCCGCGTTCGGGTGCCGTCGGGCAGTTTTGGCACTGCTGCGGTGACCGTGGAAAACCGCCTGTTCCCGGGCGAGTCCACGCGATCCCCGGTCGACTATTTCTATTCCGGCCGCGAGACCGGCTCAGTCAATCTGGCGCAGGACAAGTCGAGTCCGGTCGCCGCCATGGCGCTGAAAGACCAGCTCCTGTATGCCGTCACCGGTGGCAGTTTCGACGTCGTCGACAGCACCGGCAGTGTGGTCAAGCGCCTCAGTTCCAAGGTGGCACGGCTGGTGCTCGCCGACATCTCAGACCCGGTGCACCCTATCATCTTGGAGAAGGAATTCGTCGGCTCCAGCAAGCCCTACCATTTTGATGTGCTGGGTGGGTTGGATCCCCACGGCTTCGTCGACATCGCCCTGGACGGCGACCAGCTGTTCGTTGCCGGCGGGCGCAAGCTGTTCCACTTCGACGTGACGCTGCCCGCCGACCCGCAGCTGCTCAACACGGTGACGCTCAGCCATGAGCTTAGCGCCATCGCCGTCGCCGATGAGGTGGTCTATCTCGCCAATGGCAAAGGCATCGACATCTACCGGATTGCGGACAACCACGCCCTGCGGCATCTGGCCCGCATCGACCAGTCGACCCTGGGCGGCGTGCCGAGCAGCCTGCACCTGGCCGCTGAAAGCCTGTGGGTGGCACTGCCCGGCGCGCATCGGCTGGTTGAAATCGAGCTGATGAGCGGCCGCTACGCGGTGCAGCGCCGCGTGGCCACTGTGGATGTGGCCGGCAATCCGCTGACACCGGTGGCGCTGCTGCAGATCAGCGACCTGTTGCTGGTGTCCACCGGTGACACCGGCACCATCCAGGCCTACGTGCTCGACAGCGACACGGCGGCCTCGCCTGTTGCCAGCCTGAACCTGGTCTATCTGATTAAGAACGGCGACCTGTTTGCTGGTGAGATGCTGCTGAAGGGACAGACCCTCTACGTCAGCGCAGGCCAGGGCGATGTGCAGCTGTTTGATATCTCACCCTGGCTACGGCGCGACTATCTGGCCAGTGTGCGCCTGCGCAACTATTTCGCGGTGACCGGTAACGTCAACGCCCTGGCCTTCAGCGCCGATGCGCTGTACGCCGGCGCCAGCTACATCAACCGTGGCGGCCAGGCGCTGGAAAACCCGGTGGACGGCGGCCTCAACCACGCGACCCTGGGCGGTGCGCTCAACACCATACTCAACAAGGACCTGGTGATCACCGACCAGTATCCGGCGCCGGAGGGCCTGCTGCCGGACAACGCCGCCATCGAGATCCAGTTCAATCGCGTGCTCGATTACAATCAGGTGGTCGAAAGTGGCAGCGAGCTGGTCACCGTCACGCTGGACGGAGTGCCGGTCGCCGGCTTCGTCTCGCAGCTGGTCAACAACGACGGCTCGCGCCTCATCTTCCGTCCGCAGGCGGCGCTGATCGCCGACAAGCGCTACGCAGTGGCGCTCTCGGGCGAAATCCGCGACCTGCACGGCAGCGCTCTCGGCGACGACTACCACTTCCGTTTTGTGGCCGTGGCCGACCGGCAGCCGCAGATCGACGGGCTGTCACCGGTACTGGGCAGCTGGCGCGGCGGTGATGTCATCACCCTGCGCGGCTCCGGCTTCGATACCGATACCCGTATCCACGTCGGCGCGACCGAGGTGGCCGCCGCCGATATCCTCTCGGTCAGTGCAGACGAAATACAGTTTGTCCTGCCCGGCATGGTAGCGTCACCCGCTGACAACCGCCTGGTCGGCGTGGCTGTGAATAACGGCCGCCTCAAAGACAGCATGACCGCGGCCTTCACCTATGTCGCCGATCCTCAGATCAGCGCCATCGGCCGCTACGATCGCGCTGGCGGCAACTTCAATGCGGGCATACATCGCTTCCGTTTCAACGCCGGTGAACTGATTGGCATCACCGGCAAGGGCCTGGGCGGCGGCACCCGGGTGCGCATCAACCGCCGCGAGGTGAGCGATCTGCGGGTGGAAAGCGCCAATCTGATCAGCGTGCCGGTACCGGAGAATACCCTCGGAGCGCTGACCGTCGAAGTCAGCAACCGCGGCTTCGCCGAAGATACCGTGGTCGACACCCAGCTCGCGATCGAACTGGATTCGCAGCAACGCCTCGATAACGCCGCGCTGATGCGGCGCGCCGGCGACCTGCTGCTGACCGCCAGCGGCGCCGAGGCGCGCCTGTACAGCCTGCGCGACGGCGCCCTGCCAGTGCTGTTGTCCAAGATCGGCGCCGCGGATGCGGTGCGCGAAGCGCAGCTGTCCGGCAGTTACCTGCTGTTGATGACCGGTGAGCGTCGCGATATTGCCATCTACGATATCGGCAACCTCTATGCCCCCGAACCGTTGAACCGCATTGCCAATCCCTACCAGCGCGGCTGGCACAGCGCAGTCGTTGGCGGCGAGGTACTGGCGCTGCTCGACGGCGCCACACTGCACTACGGCACGCTGCGCAGTGCTGAGCTGGCAAGCCTGGAGCTGCCGGCTGCGCCCCAGGCCATGGCCGTGCGCGACGATGTGCTGTTCCTGCTCTACAGCGATCGCCTGGAAGTGCGCGACCTGGGGATTCCCGCAGTGGTGCTCAACAGCGTCGGCCACGGGCTCGGCGGCGAGGCGCGACTGGCGGTCAACGGCAACGGTATCCAGCTGTACAACGGCAGCGCACTGCAGCTGTGGGACGACCAACTGCTGCGGGCGCAAGCGGGCAACGCACTGGTGGCGCAGTGGGCTGCCGCGCAGGGCGCATCCCTAGGGGCGCTTTCCGCCAACGGTGAACTGCTGGCCATGGTGAGTGACGGTCGCCTGCGGGTGTTCGACATGGCACCTGGGGACGGCGTGGGCCTTGACCTGAGCGAGCTGGCGGCGGTGCGGATAAGCGGTGCCGAGGCCAGGGATATCGCCGCACTGCGCTTCCGTGGCGGTCTGCTGGAGTGGCGGATCGGCAAAGACTACTTCAATGTGGAGGTTCCCCTCGTCAACGCCGCTGAAGTGGCGCCGCAGCGTATCGCCGCCGCCGACGAGACCCTGCAGCTGACGCTCGCCGGCGATGAAGCCGCCTGGCGCGAGGTCGGCGTCAGTGTGCTGCGCGAGTCCGACCTCGGCGCGCTCGCTGGGGCCAGTGTGTTGGATGGTCGCAGACTGCAATTCATTCCCCAGGCCGATGGCTACCAGATCGGCGAGCAGTACCGCATCGTGCTCACCGCCCAGCCGAGCTCGCCCATTGATGGCGCCGCGGTGGTGGTCGACATGCCGCGCTGGCTGACCACGGCGCCGCTGTTCGGCGTGGCGCCGATCGCCCTGCACAGCATCGAACCGGCGACCGCCGTGGCCGGCCAGGCCACGGCCGTGCGCCTGCGCGGCCAGCAGCTGCAGCAGGTGACGGAGTTGCGACTGGGCAGCCTCGAACTCACCGCGGATCAGTTCAGTGTCAATGCCTCCGGCACCGAACTGAGTTTCGTCGGCAGCTGGGAGTCGGCTGGCATCGTCTCCGCGCAGCTGCGCGGCCCGGATCAGCTGGTGAGCCTGCCGGCGGCCCTGGCGGTGGTGCAGCCCCTGTCCATTGCCGCGGTCGCGTCGAACAACAGCGCGGGCAGCGATGTGGTCAGTGATGCCGGCGGCGATACCGTCGATGTCGAAGGTGAGGGTTTCTCCAGCCGGGTGACCGTGCACTGGTTCCCCGCGGGCAAGGGTATCGCCCCCGGTGCCGCTAATCGCATCGCACACAGCATTGTCGACGGCAAGCTGCGCTTCGTCATTCCGCCGACGCTGAACGGTGAACAATACCTGGTGGCCCTGGTTCGCGCCGATACCGGAGAGACCGTGCTGGCGGCGAGTGAACACTGGATGCGCGCTATCGACGACACCGCGCCCCGGGTGTGGGTGCGCCAGCCGCTGGATTACAACCTGCCCCTGTTGCTGGAGGGCAGCGAGACGATTGCCGCCACCGGTGTGCCGGCCTTCCGGGTGCTCAAGGAGTTCAGGGACTACAACGAGCACGCCGAGGCGCAGATCGATATCTCGGATCGCTTCGCGCTGCAGGGCAGCGGCAAACTGCTGCAGCTGGTGCTGCGCGAGGGCGCGAGTCTTGAGCACAACGCCCTGTATCACCTCGCGGTTAACGGCCTCGGCGATACCGCGGGCAATACCGCCATCGATGGCGGTGCGGTCAGCGGCGGCAGCTATAGCGGTACGTTTGTCGCCGACGACCTGTTACCGCCAGACATCGACTCCATCGCGCTGACGCTGGCCGCCTCCGGGGCGCCGGTGAATGCGGCAACGCAGCTCAAGCGCGGTTCCACCTATACCTTCGCTCTGGCGGCCGACGACAACTACGGCGGTAAGGTCAGTCTGCGCTATCGCCTGTCCTCCGACGGCGGTCAGTCCTATATCAGCAATTGGCTATCCACTGACGAAAACGGGCAGTTCAGCGTCAACGTCGGCCCCGACTTCGACAACCTCACCCTCCTGGTCAGCGCCAGCGATGGCCGCCTCAGCGTGCAGCGCCGCTTCGACATCACGGCGGTGGACCCCGATATCAACCTCGCCGCCGACAACGGCTTCTACACCTTGCCCGCGGAGGTAGAGGAGCTCACCCGCGCGGATTTGGTCTTCAACCTGAGTGGCGACCTCGACCTGGTCAACAGCATTCAGGTGAAGGTGTTTGCGGACGGCGCCTGGCAGAGCGCCGGATTTGATGCTGCGAGCGGACAGGTGAAACTGAGTTATACCCACCCGCGCCTGTCGGATCTGCTGCCGGCGGGCAGCGAGCCGGTGCCGGTAGCGGTGCCGGTGCAGTTGCGGGTGGGTTACGGCTACACCGGCTCGCAAGCCTATGTGAGCTTCCAGCGCAGCTATCAGCTGTTGCCGGACCAGACACCGCCGGAGCTGAGTATCGTGTCGCCGCGCGACGGGGAATTCGTGCCGCGTGGTGAGCCGATCGACGTGGTGCTGCGCAGTTTCGACCGCTTCGGCATCGACAAGGTTGAACTCTGCCGCGACAGTGCGGTCTCGCCCGACGTCTTTGCTGACACCGGCGCCTGTAGCAGCTTGGCCGACCCCACACGCTACCGCTTCGAGGTGCCGGTCGACGCCGTCGATCCCATCGTGCTGCAGGCTAGGGCCACCGACCTGAACGGCCTGACGAGCGATATCGTCAGCGTCACCCTCAATCCCTACGATGCCGAAGAGGGCGCGCCCATCCTCGACATCCTGCAGCCGCAGAATGGTGATCGCTACCACGCCGGCGAGCCCCTGGAGCTGGTTGTGCGCATGCACAAGCTGACCGAGGCGACGCTGCACCTCGACGTGGCCGCGGACCGCGCGCACGCTTTCAACCCGGCGCCGGTCACCATTAGCCGCGGCGCCGACGACCCCGAGTATGTCGCCGTGACCACGGCGCTGCCCTCTGCCATCAGCGCGGACACAGTGGTGGTCGCGCGGGTGGAGGCCAATTACGACGGCGCCACGCTGCGCAGCCAGCGCTACCTGAACGTCGAGCGCGACGACGGCATCGACGAGGCCATCGCGCTGACTGTGGTGCCGGGCGAGCGCATCCTCGGTGGCAGCGAGCTGTGGGTCACGGCGCCGGTTCCAGCAACGATGGCGGATTTCTCGGCCGATTCCGCCATTACCGTCACCGACGGCGCCGCGACCCGCAGCTTCGCCTTCGGTGATCTGCCCCATGTGCTGACCACTGCCGTGGACGGCGCCTCCGTGGAAGTGGAGGCGGTGCTGCGCGATCGCTCGGGCCACGAAAAGTCGCAGCAGCACAGTGTGCCCAAGCAGGCCTATTTCAGCGCTGACGCCGCGGTATTCCACACCCCCGCCGACAGCAACTGGGTGCCGGCCTTCCTGACAATGGTGCCGGGCGATGGCGTGTCACCGCTGTGGGCTGAAAATCACCGCCGCGACGGCTTCCGTCTGCGCAGCGCCGCGCAGGTGGTCGCGCAGGCGGGCGAAGGCCGGGTGGAGAACTTGGTCTTCAGCGGCACGGGACTGTTTGCCCAGCTGCGCCGCGGCGGCGACCGCTACCTGCAATACTATCCCTTGACCAGCGACGGCTTCGGCAGCGCCCGCGAGCGCCAAATCCAGGGCGAGATGGTCGGCGCCAGCGGCGACACCGCCTTCCTGCGCTACGGCAGCCTGCTGACCGGCGTCCAGGTCGCAGCGGACGAGTTCCTCGAGATCATTGGCAGCGCGGTCACCGATACGGTTATCGCTGCACAGGTGGCGGACCAGCGCCTGGCCGTGCTCACGGCCGGCAGCTGGACGCTGTACTCGATCGCGGCTGATGGGTCGGCAGCGCTCAGCGAGGACCTGTCGCAGGCGCTCTCCGCCGATGACTTCCTACTCAGCGGCGATACCCTGGTGAGCTGGCAGGGCGCCGATGTCACCCGCTATAGCCTGGCCGCGGATGCATTGAGCATCGAGCAGCAGTGGAGCGTACAGGGGCCTGTGCACGATGCCGTGATGGATGGCGAGCTGCTGTGGCTGTACGTTGCGGACCCCATCTTGGGGCTGCACTGGCAGGCCTGGCAGGACGGCAGCATAGTTGCGATCCACGGCGCTCCCGATGCGAGCCTACATATCCAGCCGGGTGCGCATTTCTGGGTGGAGCCCTCGGCCGCGGGTGATGTCATCCAGCGCCGCCCGGTCGTCACCGCGGCCGCCGAAGCGCCG
>JBFHRT010000049.1:0-9502 GCA_041591575.1 Spongiibacteraceae bacterium | reverse complement strand
TTGACGGCGCCGACGATGGCCACCACCTTGGATGTGCCGATATCGAGCCCGACAATCATCTTGCCGGATGCAGTGCTCGCCATTACAGATTGCTCCCCACAGTGTTAATCACCGTTGTCATGACTCGTTGTGTTCCCGATCGCGCCAGGCCACGGCGACGCCGTTGACATAGCGCGTATCGACCCGCGCTACGCGGTCGAATTCACCCTGCAGCTGCTGGCGATACACCAGCAAAAAGCGCTGCAGTTTCTTCAGCGGCTGCTCGCGGCCCAGCTGCAATTCGGCGCCGCCGGCCAGCGCAACGGTCCAGCTGCCGCGCGCGTCCAGGCTGAAGGTGTGCACCCGCAGCGGTGTCTGCGCCAACAGCTGCGCCGAGGCGTGAAAGTGGCGCATCACCCGCTCGGCACTGCCCTCCGGCCCCTGCAGCAGCGGCAGCTGGGTATCCACCGGCGCGCCGGGCGGCTGAAAAATCTCGCCGCGGTGGTTGAGCAGACCGCCGGCGCCCCAGCGCGCGATCGGCTTTTCCTCGACGATGGTCACGGTCAGCTGCCGCGGCCACTGCCGCTCCACCCGTGCCCGGTATACCCAGGGGTCGGCGCGCAAATCGCGCTGAATCGCTTCCAGATCCACACCCCAGAAGCCCGCCCCCAGGTGCGGCTGCACCCGCTGAATCAGGCTGTCGCGGTGGGCGTGCTGCAAATCGCCGGCGAACAGCACCCGCTCCACCGGCTGCGCCTGCAGCCGCTCGACCAGGGCATGGGCGCCGTATGCCAGCGGCAGCAGTGTCGCCAGCAACGCCAGCCGCAGCAGCCAGGGCCGCAGCGCCGCAGCGCGGGCACCGGCGCCTCGCCGCGCCATCCGCGACTTGCCCCGCGACGCCTGTTTGGATTTAGCCCGCGCCATCGCCGCCTGTACCCGCCAGCGCCTCGCGCAAAATGCGCAGCACCAGCTCGTCAAAGGACATGCCCGCGTGTTTTGCCGCCATCGGCACCAGGCTGTGATCGGTCATCCCCGGGATGGTGTTCACCTCCAGCAGAAAGAATTCGCCGTGGCCGTCGCGCATCACGTCCACCCGCCCCCAGCCGCGGCAGCCCAGGCTGTCGAAGGCCTGCAGCGCCAGGTCCTGCAGCCGCGCCTCGGCGCTTTCGTCCAGGCCGCAGGGCAGCAAGTAGCGGGTGTCGTTGGACAGGTACTTGGCCTCGTAGTCGTAAAAGCTGCTGTCGGTCTCCAGGCGAATGGCCGGCAGTGCCTCGCCGCCCAGTATCGCCACGGTGTACTCCTCGCCGCTGATCCACTCCTCGGCCAGCACCTCGCCATAGGCGCTGGCGGCACGGTAGGCGGCCTCCAGCTCGGTGGCATTGGCGGCGCGCGCCATGCCGATGCTGGAGCCTTCGCAGCTGGGCTTGACGATGCTGTTGCCGCCCAGCTGCTCATTGAGCAGGGCCCAGTCGCTGTCGGCGCGCAGCTGGGCAAAGGCCGGGGTGGGCAGGCCGATGCCCTGCCACAGCTGCTTGCAGCGCAGCTTATCGATGGCCAGCGCCGAGGCCAGCACGCCGCTGCCGGTGTAGGGAATGCCCAGCATCTCCAGCGCACCCTGCGCGGTGCCGTCTTCGCCGCCCATGCCGTGCAGGGCGATAAAGGCGCAGCCGCAGCCGCCTTGCAGGCGTGCCATCCAGTCGCTGTCGGCGGTGTCCACCGCGCGCGCGTCGACGCCGGCGCGCTGCAGCGCCGCCAGCACCGCGGCGCCGGACTGCAGCGAGATCTCGCGCTCGGAGGAGCGGCCACCCAGCAGCACCATTACCGGGCCGCCAAGCTGTTGCTGAAGTTGTTCTGTCAGGGACTTGTCCATCTACTTCCACTCTCTGTTGGCGAGCTCGGCGGCAATGGCGCCGACATTACCCGCGCCCTGGGTGAGCACCACGTCGCCGGGCTGTACCATCGCCACCAACACCTCAAATAGGGAGTCGCCGGACTCCACGAACACCGGCTCCACCTGACCGCGCTGACGGATGCTACGGCACAGGCTGCGACTGTCGGCGCCGGGAATCGCCTCCTCGCCGGCGCTGTACACCTCCAGCATCAGCAGCCCGTCCACCGCCGACAGCACGCGCACGAAATCCTCGTACAGATCCTTGGTGCGGCTGTAACGGTGGGGCTGATAGACCATCAACAGGCGCCGCTCCGGCCAGGCCTGACGGGCGGCATTGATGGTGGCCTGCACCTCGGTGGGATGGTGACCGTAGTCATCCACCAGGGTGATATCGCCACCTTCCACGGCGTAGTCGCCGTAGATCTGAAAGCGCCGGCCGACACCCGCGAAGCCCTCAATGCCGCGCACAATGGCGTCGTCGGCGATGCCCTCGTCAGTGGCCACCGCCACCGCCGCGACGGCGTTAAGCACATTGTGGTGACCGGGCTGGTTGACGGTCAGCGCCAGCTCGCTGGCACCACCCGGGCGCGTCACGCTGAAGGCAGTCTGCATGCCGCGGGTCTCAATGGCACTGATGCGAAAATCGGCGTCCTCGCTGACACCGTAGGTCAGCACCGGGCGGCTCAACTGAGGAATAATTTCGCGCACCACCGGGTCGTCTACGCACAGCACTGCCATGCCGTAGAAAGGCAGGTTGTGCAGAAACTCGACGAAGGTCTTCTTCAGCTTGCTGAAGTCGCCTTCATAGGTGCCCATGTGGTCGGCTTCGATATTGGTGACCACCGCGATCATCGGCTGCAGGTGCAGGAAGGAGGCGTCGCTCTCGTCGGCCTCGGCGATCAGGAAACGGCTCTCGCCCAGCCGGGCATTGGTGCCTGCACTGTTGACGCGACCGCCGATGACAAAGGTCGGGTCCAGCTTGGCCTCGGCGAAGATATTGGTGATCAGGCTGGTGGTGGTGGTCTTGCCGTGGGTGCCAGCCACCGCGATGCCGTGGCGGTAGCGCATCAGCTCCGCCAGCATCTCCGCGCGCGGCACCACCGGCGTGCGCTGCGCCCGGGCCGCCTGCAACTCGGGGTTGTCGGCGGCCACCGCCGAGGACACCACCACCACATCGACGCCGGCCACGTTCTCGGCGCGATGGCCGACGGCCACGGTGATACCGGCGAGCTCCAGCTGCGCCGTGGTGGCCGAGGCGCGCAGATCCGAGCCCGACACCTGATAGCCGAGGTTGCACAGCACCTCGGCGATGCCGCACATGCCGACGCCGCCGATACCGACGAAGTGGATGCGGCGAATGCGGCGCATCTCGGGAATGGCGAAGTGATTGCGCTCAGCCATGTGCGTCAAACTCCAGACAGGCATCGGCCGCGCGCTCGGCGGCGTCGGGACGGGCCAGCGCGCGCGCGGCCTCCGCCCACTGCAATAGATGAAAGCGGCGATCGGCCAGCAGCGCGATCTGTTCCGCCAGATATTCCGGGGTCAATTTGGCCTGCTCCAGGATTTCGCCAGCACCACCGTTTACCAGCCATCGCGCATTGGCGCGCTGGTGATCGTCGATGGCCTGGGGCAGTGGCACCAGCACTGCGCCGACGCCGGCGGCGGTGAGTTCGGCCACGGTCAGGGCACCGGCGCGGCACAGCACCACGTCGGCCCAGGCGTAGGCGGCGGCCATGTCGTCGATAAAGGCCTCGGCGCGCACCGTCAGCCCCTGCTCACGGTAGGCCGCCTGCACGCTGTCGATATGGGCACGACCGGTCTGGTGCCAGAGTTCGGGGCGCTCCTCCTCGGGCAACAGCGCCATCGCCGCCACCACCGCCTGGTTGATGGCCAGCGCACCCAGGCTGCCACCCAAGATCAGCAGCCGCAGAGGGCCCTCGCGTCCTTCCCAGCGATCAGCCGGCGGCGCCAGCGAGGCAATGTCGGCGCGTACCGGGTTGCCGATAAAGCGGTTGTCGTCACCGCCCAGGGCAATGGGGAAGCCGCTGAGCGAAATTGTCGCCAGCTTTGCCAGCAGGCGGTTGGTAGTACCGGCCACCGCATTCTGCTCGTGGATGAGCAATGGCAGCCCCAGCAGCCGCGCCGCCAGACCACCGGGGCCAGCGGCATAACCGCCCATGCCCAACACGCTCACCGGGCGCAGCCGGCGCATCAGCGCGCTAGCGGCAAACAGCGCCGCCAGCGCCTTGTAGATGGCGCGCAGACGCTGCAGCAGACCCTTACCGCGGAAGCCGCTCATGTCCAGGCAGTGCAGCTCAATGCCTGCCGCCGGCACCACCCGCGCCTCGATACCGGCGGCAGTGCCCAGCCAGTGCACGGTCACGCCGCGCGCGCGCAGCGACTCGGCCACCGCCAGCGCCGGGAATACGTGGCCACCGGTACCGCCGGCCATGATCAGTACGCAGCGTTCAGCCGGGCTGTTCATTGCTGCCCCCTTGTTTGGCATCGCCGTTGCTATCACTACACTCCAGCTGGATACGCGCCACCAGCGCCAGCATCACCAGGCACACCATCAGGCTGCTGCCGCCGTAACTCAGAAACGGCAGGGTCAAGCCCTTCGTCGGCAGCAGGCCGGTGTTGACGCCGATATTGATAAAGACCTGGGCACTGATCACGATACCGATGCCGTAGGCCACGTAGCCGTGAAAACTCCTGCCGCTGAGCTCGGCGCGACGGCCGATGGCGACAATCCGGCCCACCAGCAGTGCAAACAGCGCGATCACTGCCAGCGCACCGATAAAGCCAAACTCCTCGGCCCAGATGGCGAACACGAAATCGGTGTGCGCCTCGGGCAGGTAAAACAGTTTCTGGATGCTGTTGCCCAACCCCACCCCGGTCCACTCGCCGCGGCCGAAGGCAATCAGCGACTGGGTGAGCTGATAGCCGGTGTTGAACTGGTCGGCCCAGGGATCGGTGAAGGCGGTGAGGCGCTTCATACGATAGGGCTCGATCACCACCAGGGTGGCCAGCGCAGCGATGCCGCTGAGAATCACCAGCAGGAACTGGCCCAGGCGCACACCGGCCAGGAACATCAGCGCGAAGGCGGTGCCGGCGGTGACCACGGTGGCGCCGAAGTCTGGCTCCATCATCAGCAACAGGGTGACCGCAAACACCAGCGCCATCGGCTTGACAAAGCCCGACCAGCGCGAGCGCAGCTCGTCGTTGCGGCGCACCAGGTAGCCCGACAGGTACAGAATCACGAACAGTTTGACGAACTCCGAGGCCTGCAGGGTCAGCGGCCCCAGCGCCAGCCAGCGGCGACTGCCGTTAACCTCGCGGCCGATGCCGGGAATCAGCACCAGCGCCAGCAGCACAAAGCCCAGCAGCAGCCACAGCCAGCCGCTGCGCTCCCACAGCGACATCGGCACGCGGTACACCGCCAGCGCCAGCGCCAGCCCCAGCGACAGATGCATCAGGTAGCGGCGCATGTAGAAAAAGGCATCACCGGTCTTGTCGGCGGCGTACTCCACCGAGGCCGAGGTCATCGCCACCAGCCCGATCAATAGCAGCGCCACCGCGGCGCCCTGCAGCAGGGTGTCGAGCTGGCGCAGATCGCTGAGGCTCTGGCACCCGACTGACGGCGAGAACCGCCGTGAGAATGTCTGCGTAAGCACCGGCATCACTGCGCCCCCCCGCTGGCCAGTGCGCGCACCGCCGCCTGAAAGACCTCGCCCCGTTGCTGGTAGCCACTGAACATGTCGAAGCTGGCACAGGCCGGCGACAGCAGCACCGCATCGCCCGGCTCGGCAAATGCCTGCGCCCGCGCCACCGCCTCGCTCATGTCGGCGGCGATCACCGCCGGCAGACGGCCGTCCAGCAGGGTCTGCAGTTCGGTGGCCGACTCGCCGATCAACACCGCCGCGCGACCGCAGTCCAACAGCGCATCGATCAGCGCCTCGAAGCTGGCGCCCTTGCCCTGGCCGCCGGCGATCAGCACCAGTTTGCGCCCGCCCTCGGCCAGGCCGCGCATGGCCGCCACCGCGGCGCCGACATTGGTGCCCTTGGAATCGTCGTAGTAGTCGGCGCCGTCAACCGCGGCGACAAACTGGCAGCGGTGGGCCAGGCCGGTGAACTCGCGCAGTTCCGCCAGCATCGCTTCGAGGTCCAGCCCCAGCGCATGCCCCAGCGCCAGCGCCGCCAGGGCATTGGCGACGTTGTGGCGACCGGGCATTTTCAGCGCCGACACCGGCAGCAGCGCGCGCCGGCCCAGCGCCAGCTGCGACCCCTGCTCGCTGTCGATCAGACCAAAGGCATCGAGATCCGGCGCCCCCAGCCCGAAGCTCCGGCACCGGGTTCCCGGCGGCAGCAGCGGTTCGGTCAGCGCGTCGTCGCGGTTGTACAGGGCCTGGCGACAGCCGCGGAAGATACGGTGTTTGGCCTGGTGGTAGGCCACCAGCGAGCCGTGGTGGTCGATATGGTCCTCGCTGACATTGAGCACCACCGCCACCTCGGCGCCGAGCTGGGCACAGCGCTCCAGCTGGAAGCTGGACAGCTCCAGCACATACAGCTGCACCTGCTCATCCAGCAGGTCCAATGCCGGCGTGCCGAGGTTGCCGCCAACAGCGACGCGCAGGCCGGCGCGCGCGGCCATCTTGCCCAGCAGCGTGGTCACCGTGCTCTTGCCATTGGAGCCGGTAATGGCGGCGATGGGAGCCTTGGCAGCGGCACAGAACAGGTCGATGTCACCGCTGATGCGCACCCCGGCGGCAGCCGCGGTGGCAATGGCCGGCTCGCGCAGGGATACGCCGGGGCTGACCAGCAGCTCCTCGGCATCAACAAACTGGTCCACCGCAAAGGGCCCCAGCTGCAGCGGCAGCTCGGGAAACTCGGCGCGAAAGGCCTCCAGCCCCGGCGGCTGTTCGCGGCTGTCGGCCACCGCAAAGGGCTCGCCCAGCGCCGCTAGGTGACGGGCACAGGCCATCCCGGTCAGACCCAGACCGATGACGACGCGCGGCTTGTCAGAGGCAATCAGTTGCACTCGCCCGTTCCTATCGCAGTTTGAGGGTGGCCAGGCCGAACAGCACCAGCATCACCGTGATAATCCAGAAGCGCACAATCACCCGCGGCTCCGGCCAACCCTTGAGCTCGTAGTGGTGGTGTATCGGCGCCATGCGGAAAATGCGGCGGCCGGTGAGCTTGAAGGAAGCCACCTGCAAGATCACCGATACCGTTTCCAGCACAAAGATGCCGCCCATGATGAAAAACACGATCTCGTGGCGGGTGATCACCGCCACCGTACCCAGCGCCGCGCCCAGCGCCAGCGCGCCAACATCGCCCATAAACACCTGGGCGGGGTAGGTGTTGAACCACAGAAAGCCGAGGCCGGCACCGCCCAGCGCACCACAAAACACAATCAACTCGCCGGCACCGGCGACATAGGGGATGTGCAGGTACTCGGCAAACTTGAAGTGGCCGGTGAGATAGGCGATCAGTCCCAGCGCCGCGCCCACCATTACCGAAGGCAGGATGGCCAGGCCGTCGAGACCGTCGGTGAGATTGACGGCATTGCTGGCACCGACAATCACGAAATAGGTGAGCACAATAAAGCCCAAGCCCATGTCCCAGCGGAATTCCTTGATAAACGGAATGAACAGCTGGGTGTCGACCGGCGAATCGGCCAGCAGATACAGCGCGACCGCCGCCCCGATACCGCCTACTGACTGCCAGAAATACTTCCATCTCGCCGGCAGGCCGCGGGGATTGCGCTCGATCACCTTGCGGTAATCATCCACCCATCCGACCGCGCCAAAGATAGTGGTCACCGCCAGCACCACCCACACGTAGGGGTTGTGCAGGTCGGCCCAGAGCAGGGTACTGACGGCGATAGCCACCAGGATCAGGGCGCCACCCATGGTGGGCGTGCCCGACTTACTCAGGTGCGACTCGGGGCCGTCGTCGCGGATGGCCTGGCCAATCTGGTGGTAATTGAGACGACGGATCATATAAGGACCCACCAGCAGCGAAATCGCCAGCGCGGTGAGCACGCCAAGAATGCCGCGCAGCGTCAGGTACTGGAATACGGCAAAACCGCTGATGTACTGGGCCAGATAGTCGGCCAGAAGCATGAGCATGTTCAGTGCTCTCCCCGGCTTTGGCAGCCGTCTAATAATTGTTGTGTCATTTGTTGTACAACTCGGTCCATGGCCGCCGAGCGCGAGCCCTTGACCAGTACCACGTCGCCGTCCTTTAGTTGCGCCGGCAGTTCGCGGGCGATGGCATCGCGGTCGTCGAAGGCCCTGCCACCATCGCCGAAGGCCTCGGCCACCAGCGCCGCGCGCGGCCCCACCGCCCACAACGCATCAACGCCGCTCTGGGCGGCATAGGCACCAATGTCTGCGTGCTGCTGGCGTTCGTCGTCGCCCAACTCCGCCATATGCCCCAGCAACAGCCAGCTGCGTGCAGGCGCATCTGCCAGCAGGTCGATGGCGGCGCGCACCGAGCCAGGATTGGCGTTGTAGCTGTCGTCGAGCAGGGTGATGGCGCCGCCACCCGGCAGCGACAGCCGCTGCGGGTGCAGGCGCCCGGGCACCGGTTGCAACGACCCCAGACCGGCGCGCACGTCGTCCAGATTGGCGCCAGCGGCGCCAGCCGCGGCAGCGGCGGCCAGTGCATTGGCCACCATATGCCTGCCCAACAGCGGCATTTCGATGGCAACCTCGCCAGCGGGGCTGACCAGGGTAAAGTGCAGGCCGCTGCTCAGGTCCTGCTGAACATCGCGGGCATAGTAATCGGCACTGGGGTCGTTGAGACTGAACAGCACACGCTTGCGGCTGGCCGCCAGCTCGCACCACAGCTCGCAGAACTGATCGTCGGCATTGATCACCGCGGTGCCGTCACTTTTCAGCGCCTGATAGATCTCGCCTTTGGTGTACGCAACCCCCTCAAGACTGCCGAAACCGGCAATATGGGCCCGCTGTGCATTGGTGAGCAAGGCAATATCCGGATGGGCAAAGTCGCACAGGTAGCGGATATCGCCCCTGGCGGCTGCCCCCATTTCCACCACCGCGCAGTGATGCTCCTGGGCAATGTCCAGCAGGGTCAGCGGCACGCCGATCTCATTATTGAGATTGCCGCGGGTGGCCAGCACCGCGCCGCGCTGGCGCAAAATGGCGGCCAGCATTTCCTTGCAGGAGGTCTTGCCGCTGCTGCCGCTGATCGCGATCACAGGACCATTAAAGCTCTGGCGATTGAGGTGGGCGATCTGGCCCAGCGCGAAGCGGCTGTCTGCCACCAGTACACAGGGTAGTTCGACGCTTGGCCTGCGCGTCACCACGGCGGCCGCAGCACCGGCGGCCTGCGCCTGTTCGACAAAGGCATTGCCGTCGAAACGCTCACCACTCAGCGCCACAAACAGGTCGCCGGGTGCCAATTGGCGGCTATCGGTGACCACGCGGCTCACCTCGCAATCCGCGCCCAGCAGCTCCCCCCCGGGGGCGAGCGCGATCTGACTCAACAACAGGGGCTGCATCACGGCTGCGCCCTCCCCGCCAGCGCCAGGCGCGCGCAGCTGACATCGCTGAAGGGCAGGCGCTGACCGCCCTGCTCCTGATAGTCCTCATGGCCCTTGCCGGC
>JBFHRT010000048.1:0-9538 GCA_041591575.1 Spongiibacteraceae bacterium | reverse complement strand
CCCAATGCCAGCACAGTCGACTGATCGCCCTTTCCGCCTACCTGGCGCCAGAGAACCCGCGCCAGCTGCGCGAACAGGGGTTCTCGCGCTACTGCAGCAAACCACTGAGCAGTGAACAACTGGGCAGCATGCTGCGCGAGCTCGTCACTGACGGGGAAAGTACAGGCCACATAAATATCGCAACAACAATGGTGCAAGCGAGCACCGCGCGCCCGGTAGATCTTCGCGAGTGCGTGCAGATTGCCCGCGGCAACAATGCGGTCGCCCACCAGATGCTGGCCATGTTGCTGGGCAGTATTTCTGAAACCTGCGAGAAACTACAGCACGCTCTCGACAACAACGATCTTGCCGGCCTCAGGGAACAGATACACAGCCTGCGCGGCGCCTGCTGCTACGTTGGAGTGCCGCCGCTGAAACACGCCGTGGACAAACTCGACGCCCTGCTCGGCAGTCAGCCGGCAGCATCTAGCCCAGATGAGATCAAAACCTTAGTCAACGACGTGTTGGCGGCACTGAAGGAACTCGAACAATGGCGTGACCAGCACGACCTGGAAACCCTGTTCGAACTGGAAAACTAGCGGATTGGATTCAGCCTTCCAGCACCACAAAGGCCACCGCATAATCATTTTCATCAGACAGTGAAATGTGATTGGCCGCCACTCCACGACTGCGAGCGGTCTCGGCGGCCACGCCACTGAATAGCAGTCTCGGTGCTCCCTGGGCATCCTTGACCACGGCTATATCGTGCAGGCCGGCCTTGGCACCTATCCCCACACCCAGCGCCTTGGCTGCCGCCTCTTTGGCGGCGAAGCGCTTGGCCAAAAATGCCGTTACCGAAGCCGCTCTGGCCAAATCCACCTTCTCGCTGTCGGCCAGAATCTTATTGATAAAGCGCTCACCGTGGCGCCGGTAGACACCGGCGATGCGCTCACAACTGACGATATCCGTGCCTATTCCAACAATCATTGCATTTTTCCGGCAAACAGTTCTCGGCTGCGCAGTGGCTCGGTACCCAGCAGCGGCTGCAAGGCCTCGCGGCACAGGCGCTTGGCGCATTTCAGCGCCGGCTCATGCCACTCACCGGCGCAGATAGCCAGCAGGTCACAGCCGCGATAGGCGAGCGCCCCGGCCTGCAGTTCGTCTGCGTTGCAGGCCACCAGCCCCAGCTCCGGCTGATAGCGATACCAGGAATCTGGAGACAGCGGCAGCCCCGAGCCAGCATCGCTGTCCAGAACCAGACCATAGCCCAGGGCCTCCAGTAAATACAGCTCGTAGCTGCGCAACAAGGGCTCCATCGCCGCTGATTCACACAGCCCCGCCAGGCAGCGCTGATAGCGGTCAAACAGCTCGGGATAAGGGTCGTCGCGATGCAGCAGGCGCATGGTTAACTCGTTGACATAGAGTCCTGCGTAGAGGTGTTGTCCGCCCAGCGGCAGGCCGGCGCGGCCGTCGCAGTCCAGCAGGGTTCGAAGCTCGCCGCGGCCGCTCCAGCTGACCAGCAATGGCGTAAAGGGCTGTAATAGTGCGCGCCGCTGGTTGGCGCGCTTGCCGCCGCCGCGCACACCGCGCATAACCGCGCCAATGCGCCCCCACTCCTGGGTAAGCAGCTCCACCAGCACACTGGTATCGCGGTAGGGACGCAGGTGCAGCAGATAGGCGGGTTCGAGGTCGACGTGGCTCATGGCATTCACGAAATGCTGTCGCACAGCTTGGAGCGACAGCCTAAACCGTAGGGTGCGCCATGCGCACCGCTTTTTGCTTTTCGCGCCCGACGTCAGACTTCCGGCGTCAGACCCAAGCGCTCAACGCTCATCATCGTAACCCAGGCTGCGCAGGGCACGCTCATCGTCGGACCAGCCCGACTTCACCTTCACCCACAAATTGAGCATGACCTTGCTGTCGAAGGCCGCTTCCATGTCCAGACGGGCGTCCTGGCCAATCTGCTTGAGGCGCGCCCCTTTCTGTCCGATGATGATTTTTTTCTGTCCGTCGCGCTCCACCAGAATCAGCGCACTGATGTGCAGGGTGCGCCCCTTCTGTTTGAACTCCTCAATCTCCACCGTCATCGCATAGGGCACTTCATCACCCAGCTGGCGCATGACTTTTTCGCGCACCAGCTCAGCAGCGAGAAAACGCTGACTGCGATCGGTGACCTGATCTTCGGGGAAGAAATGCACGCCCTCGGGCAGGTAGCGCGCAATACTGTTTTCCAGTGCGTCCAGGTTCTGGCCACGCAGTGCTGACAGCGGCACTACTTCGGCAAAGTCGTGCAACGCCGACAGCTCCTGGATTTTCGGCAGCAGCTGCGCTTTGTCCGCGAACTGATCGACCTTGTTGATCGCCAGAAATACCGGGCAACTGGCCGCTTTGACCTGTTCCAGTACCCAGGCGTCCTCTTCGGTCCAGCGGCGCGCATCAATCACAAACACCACCACATCCACATCACGCAGGGCGGTGCTGGCGGCGCGATTCATATAGCGATTGATGGCCTTGTTGGCCTCCAGATGCAGCCCCGGAGTATCGACGTAAACTGTCTGCACTTCGCCTTCAGTTTTGATGCCCAGCACCTGATGGCGGGTGGTCTGCGGTTTGCGCGAGGTAATACTGATTTTCTGCCCGAGAATATGATTGAGCAGCGTCGATTTACCAACATTGGGTCGGCCGACGATGGCGACATAACCGCAGCGAGAAGGATTTTCCATTAGGGTGACTGCAACCTCTCCAAAACCATTGCCGCGGCTTCCTGCTCCGCCGATTTGCGGCTGCCGCCCTCGGCAACCACAGCTTCTTTCAATAGCGATACCCGGCAGCGCACTTCAAAGCGCTGCTGGTGCTCTTCGCCCTCGGTGTTCATGACTTCGTAGACCGGCAGCGGCTGCTTGCGCGCCTGCAGAAACTCCTGCAAGCGGGTCTTGGCATCTTTACTGCTACCGGTGGACACCCGCTGCAGATGCTCGTCAAACCAGGCAAGCACCCGCTGCCGACAGGTATCGAAATCGGAATCCAGATAGATAGCCCCGATCAGGGCCTCAACGGCATCCGCGAGAATCGACTCGCGGCGATGGCCGCCACTTTTGAGTTCGCCGGGCCCGAGATTCAGCAGCTCACCGAGTTCGAACTGGCGGGCCACCTTAGCCAGGGTTTTGCCCTTCACTAGCGCTGCACGCATGCGACTGAGGTCACCCTCACGGCTGTCGCCAAAACGCTGGAACAGCGCCTCGGCAATGACCATGTTGAGGATGGAATCGCCGAGAAACTCCAGGCGCTCGTTGTTGTTGGCGCCGCAGGACCGGTGCGTCAAGGCGCGTTCGGCAAGGCTTTCATCCTTGAACGGGTAGTCGATCCGGCGGCTCAGTAGCGCGAGCTTTTGCAAGGTGTTACCTGCGCTGAATTTCAAAAGTCTGGTTGTCGAACCTCACCACGGCGTCGACGTTGTACATCACCGGCACCCTCACCTCATAGGAGGCATCGACGGTGATTACGTTACGCTCGTACTTGAACTTGATGTCGCGCGGATTGATCACCTCAACGCGATTGGTGATGAACTGCCGCGAGATTTCGCTGCGCAATTGGCCGGCGCTCTTGCCACCCGCCTCCGGGTCGGCCGCCACCGCCTGAATAATACTGCGCACGGTCATATTGTCGACATAAACGGGCATCAGCTTGGCCGCCAGGGTACCGAAAAACACCACCACGCCGATAACCGCCACCCAACCGAGCATGCCCAGGCCACGCTGGCGGGATAATCGCTTCATAGAGGTCTCTCTGCCCATCGTCATGTCACTCTTGGTCACTGTGTTGAACTATTCCTAACCAGTATCAGCGCCGCACCGCTTACTGGATTGCACCAACGCGGCTGAAACTGGGCAGCTCGCCAAACGAGGGCCAGTGCATCCAGATGGCGAAGGCCTTGCCGACGATACGGCTCTCAGGTACTTGCCCCCACACGCGGCTGTCGCTGCTGTTGTCGCGGTTATCACCCATCATGAAATAGTGGCCGGGCTTGACCACCACGGTGAATTCTCCGCGATTGATGCGCTTGTCATGGTGCACCAAATGACCTACCCCATCCAGCTCCTCACGCAGTACCTGCACCACCGGGTTGAGCGGCGGCACCTCGGCCAGCAGGGTCGTCGGCACCGGCTCGCCGTTCACATAAAGCCGCTTGTCGCGGTAGCTGACTTCGTCGCCGGGCAGACCTATCACCCGCTTGATAAAGTAACGCTCGTCATGGGGCGGGAAAAACACCATTACATCGCCGCGCTCGGGTTCGCCCACCTCAACGATCTTGGTGCCCACCACCGGCAGGCGCAGGCCGTAGCTGAACTTGTTGACCAGGATGAAATCACCTACCTCTAGGCTGGGCACCATGGAGGCTGACGGAATCTGGAAAGGCTCGGCAACAAAGGAACGCAGTACCAGCACAACAAGCAGCACCGGGAAGAAAGCTCGTGCATTCTCTGCCACCGGCAACTGGCTGGCAAAATGCTGCTTGAGTGCCTCAAACTGGCCCTTGACCTGATAGCGCAAGTACACCGCAATCTGCCCTGCACTCACCAGCAATTGGCGACGGCGTTCAAACACGAATCGGTCAAGCAGCGCAATCACCCCGGCCAGCGCGGTCAGCACCACCAGTGCCAGGGCAAAATCGCCGTCTTTTAGCATGACAATACTGGCAAACCAGGCGAACCAGAGCACCAGCACCAGGTTGTAACTGATATTCAGCCAGCGCGGCAGCGCCTGCTCCAAGAGTGAGTCACTGGTGTTTTCCTTTTGGTAGTCAGCACACCAGGCCAGCACGGTGCGAATCTGCCGGCGCCCGATAATTTCCTGAGCCAGCCACACCAGCAGGGTCGCCGCGCTCACTACATACAATAAGGTATTCACCATGGAAGTCTTCGTCAGCTGTCAACTTTGAGCACGGCAAGAAACGCACTCTGCGGAATTTCAACCCGGCCCACCTGTTTCATGCGCTTTTTACCGGCTTTCTGCTTCTCCAGCAGCTTCTTCTTACGGGTGACATCACCACCATAACACTTGGCGGTCACGTTTTTGCGCAGAGCCTTCACAGTTTGACGAGCAATCACATGCCCGCCAATGGCGGCCTGGATGGCGACATCAAACATCTGCCGGGGGATCAGCTCTTTCATCTTCTCTACCAGCGCGCGGCCGCGGGTCTGGGCAAAGTCACGGTGCACAATAATGGCCAGGGCGTCAACGCGCTCGCCATTGATCAGCACGTCCAGCTTCACCAGCTTTTCTGCCTCGAAGCGCTCAAAGCTGTAATCCAGCGAGGCAAAACCGCGGCTGACCGATTTCAGGCGGTCAAAGAAGTCCAACACCACCTCGCTCATGGGCAGCTCGTAGGTCAGCGACACCTGCTGCCCGAGAAACTGCATATCTTTCTGCATGCCGCGCTTTTCCACGCACAGGGTGATGACATTGCCCAGATAGTCCTGTGGTACCAGGATATTGGCGCGACAGATGGGCTCGCGCACTTCCTCGGTGTCGCCCGGGTCCGGCAATGACGAGGGGTTGTCGACATAAATGGTCTCGCCGTTGGAGCGCAGTACTTCGTACACCACCGTCGGCGCGGTGGTGATCAGGTCCAGGTCGTATTCACGCTCGAGCCGCTCCTGGATGATTTCCATGTGCAGGGTGCCCAGGAAACCACAGCGGAAACCAAAGCCCAGCGCGTCGGAGACTTCCGGCTCGTAAAACAGCGAGGCGTCGTTGAGGGTCAGCTTGGCCAGCGCCTCGCGGAAATCCTCGTAGTCTTCGGTGGACACGGTGAACAGGCCGGCATAGACCTGCGGCTTGATCTTCTGGAAACCCGGCAGCGCCGGCGTTTGCGCGGTGCTGGCGTGGGTGAAGGTATCCCCCACCGGAGCGCCGTGAATGTCCTTGATGCCGGCCACCACAAAGCCTACCTCGCCGGCCCGCAGTACGCCGGTCTCGGTGCGCTTGGGGGTGAAGATGCCGATATTGTCGACGCCGTGGGCCTTGCCGATGGTCTTGCTGACAATCTTGTCGCCCTTGCGGAGGGTGCCATTCTTGACCCGCACCAGCGACACTACCCCCAGGTAGTTGTCGAACCAGGAGTCGATGATCAGTGCCTGCAGTGGCGCCTCGGGGTCACCCTCGGGCGGCGGAATCAGCTCCACCAGCTGCTCCAGCACGTCTTCTATACCCATGCCGGACTTGGCGCTGACCGGAATCGCAGCACTGGCATCGACACCGATGATCTCCTCGATCTCGGCTTTGACCCGCTCCGGGTCGGCCTGGGGCAGATCCATCTTGTTGAGCACCGGCAGCACTTCCAGGCCCTGCTCGATGGCGGTGTAGCAGTTGGCCACCGAGTGTGCCTCAACGCCCTGGGCTGCGTCCACCACCAGCAGCGCCCCTTCACAGGCGGCCAGCGAGCGCGAAACCTCGTAGGTAAAGTCCACGTGCCCGGGGGTGTCGATAAAGTTCAGCTGGTAGGTCTTGCCGTCGCGCGCGGTGTAGTTGAGCGTAACGCTCTGGGCCTTGATGGTGATACCGCGCTCGCGCTCGATATCCATGGAGTCGAGCACCTGCGCGGCCATTTCGCGTTCGCTGAGGCCACCGCAGACCTGGATGAAACGGTCCGCCAGGGTCGATTTGCCGTGATCGATATGGGCAATAATAGAAAAATTGCGGATGAATTGGAGACTGCTCACAAACCCTCACCACGACAGTGTCTACAACGCCCCCGGCTACGCGCCGCAGGACCTGAATTCAAGGGGGGCGATTGTATCGCAAAAGGTATAAACAGCGCCATTTGAGCACGCCGCCGGATTTGGGTGGCGAAGACTGCGCTCAGGCCAGGTCGTCGGGGGAAAAGACGTGGGTCACGGCCGCGGCACGGGTGAGCGTGCGCACCACCACCGGCTGGTAGTCGGGGTTGTCGCGGTTGCGCCAGGCGTGCACACGCACCAGCCCCATACCGGCGACAAAGCCCAACAGCGCGCCGACCGCTGCCCAGCCCTGGCTGGCCAGAAAGTGCTGCGCCAGCCCCATACCCACCAGCATGGCGACCAGAGGCAGCAGGTAAACCATAGCGGAACCAATCAGCAGCACATGCTCCGGCACCGAAATCTCGACATTGTCATCAATATGAAACTGCCCGGGATCCTTGCCGCGCAGCAGTGCGCGCAGCTGGTTGCGACGACCATCGCCGATGCGATTCAGCAGCCCCGTGCCGCAGCCCTTCTGCGCACTGCAGGCGTTGCAGGTGCTGCGGCGAATGGTTTCCACCCATAGCGCATCGGGCTCAATGGCGACGACTCTGCCGGTCTCGGTAATCACATCAACTCTCTCAGTGCGCGCCGGGGTTAAAGGCGATGGAGCCGGCTACCGCCCGCGCCGATGCCGGCGGAATTTCACCGACCACAGTCACCGTCAGCGGCCGCTCGGTCAGCGGCCTAGTGTACATGATACTCGCACCGCGACGCATGGCGGCCTCGGGCGGCAATGGCTGAGTGGCATCGCGACGCTCAAGAAACACCGAAAACATGGCCAGGCCGTCGGTGTAGCTGAGGCCATCGCCGGCGCCGTTGTCGCCCACCTGCGCCAGCACAAAGCCCGGCGGCACCCAGGACGGACGCCAGGGGCGTGCGCGCAGTAGCCGCTGACTGGCTGCAATCGCCAGCGGCTCGGCGTGCGTCACCTCAATGGCATCCCCTGTTGGCCCCGGTTGTAGCGCTGCCGCGCCAATTTCCACCATGGCGTATTGAAAGCGCTCCAGCACCCGCCCCTGCTCGTCCAGCACCTCAACCTTCAGCGGCAACGCCGACTGCTGATCCAGCACCAGACGATAGCCCAAACGGTAAGCGTCGCGAGGCGTAATGCGAATAACCACGCTGTCGCGACCGGCCACGCGCCCATGTCCGGCAATCGCCAGTTCGTAGTAGCTGTCAATCGCCGCTGCCTGCCCCGGGCTGCTGCCGGGGCGGATGATCTGGTCCGCCGGGTGCACACACTGCAGGCTGTGGCCACTGCGCGCGAGCTCGCGGCCATTGCTGTCTAGCGGCTCCAGATATTCGTACTCGCGGCCGTCGGTAATGCTGTGGGTAATGCGGAAGGTACTGAGGCGGTCGCCGACCTGGTAGGTCACCACGCCGGTGTAATTGAGTTCGCGGTGGCTGTAGGACATTTGCTCCAGCCAGCCGCGGGCGCTGCGCTCGCCGGCAGCCTGGGCTGCCAGCGCGTTGCCCGAGACTGCCAGCAGGGCCAGCAGCAGCCCCTGAATCAGGCCTCGCGTCAGCACTTAATCACCTTCGTGGGACACAACGTCGTGTGAAACAACGCGAGCAAAGGACACCATGCCCTGACCACTATTGAGCGCGGCGCGCTCAGTGTGGCGGCGCAGATATTGCTCAAAGCGCTCGCGCACCGCCGCCTGCTCAACGCTGGCGGCCGATGGCGACCAATTCGAAACCGCCGCGGCACCGCCCCCCTGGGAAACGGGGTAGACACGGCTAAAGGCGGGACTGGAACTTTCGGCCAACCATGGCTGGGCATCCACCGCCCCACTGTCACCGCCGGGGGCAACGCCGCGCATGCCGAACACCACCACCGCAGCAACCGTCGCTGCCACTGCCAACCCCGCCAGCGGCCGGCCAAAAACCTGCCAGCGCGCAGTGGCTGCCGGCTCGTCGGCAATGGCCTGGGCCACCCGCTGCGAGATGTCCAGATGCTCGAAGCGCGCATCCTCCTCGCCGGCCATCACCCGTCGCAGGCGGTGGTAGTCGGCCCAGGAATCGCGCAGCGTTTCCTGCAACTGAGCATCATCGGAGGCCAGCATACGGCGTAATTCCAGGTCATCGGATTCACCGTCCATTGCCGCCGATAGTGTCTCGCGCAGCTGGTCATTCATTGCGGCACCTCGCTCCCACCCATCTGGGCTTTCACTTTTTGATCAATGGCTTCACGTGCGCGGAATATCCTCGACCTCACTGTCCCCACCGGACAATCCATGATAGCCGCGATATCCTCGTAACTTAGACCGTCAAACTCGCGCAAAGTCAGCGCCGCCCGCAGGTCCTTGGGCAAATCCGCAATGGCGCGGTCTACCACCTGCTTGAGCTCAGCGCCGTACAGGGCGTTCTCCGGGTTTTCAATATCCTTGAGGGCAGACGGCCCCTCAAAGTACTCGGCGTCGGCAACATCCACGTCCACGCCGGGTGGCCGGCGGCTGCGCGCGACCAGATAATTTTTGGCGGTGTTAATCGCAATTCGGTAAAGCCAGGTATAAAAGGCACTATCGCCGCGAAACTTCGGCAGCGCCCGGTAGGCCTTGATAAACGCCTCCTGTGCCACGTCCTGAATTTCGTCGCTGTCGTTGACGTAGCGAGACACCAAACCGAATATCTTGTGCTGATACTTCAGTACCAGCAGATCGAAAGCTCGTTTGTCACCCCGTTGGACACGCCGGACCAGCTGCTTGTCGGCCTGTTCGGCATCACTCATGCAACAATCCCGCCCCCGCAATGGCGGGTTCAGAGAAGTAGACCAT
>JBFHRT010000047.1:0-9574 GCA_041591575.1 Spongiibacteraceae bacterium | reverse complement strand
TTTTGTCGTGTGGGCTACTACGCAGCTCATGAGTAGCCACAGTGTCACGGCAAAGCGGTCGATTAATGGGCAATTGGGGCCAAATTGGGCGCCTGAAATACGGCTGCACACCACAATGAATTCTGCAGATAACGAGTGAATTTTGCTGCGAATCGGGGAGATGCCAACTATCGGCAATCCGCATTACCCCGTGGCGCTGAGCAGCCGAGGTTACTAGGGGCTAACGGGCGGCCGTAGCAACACGCGGCGACAGCCTGTGGGAAGGTGGCGTGGCAGGAGAACACTCCTGCCACGCCTGTGAGGCCGGATCAGAACTCAGGCATGGCTGGTGCGGCGCCTTTTGACGTGTCTTGCGGGCGCTCGGCAATCATGGCCTCGGTGGTGAGAATCAAGCCGGCGATGGAGCCCGCGTTCTGCAGTGCAGAACGGGTGACCTTGGTGGGGTCGATGATACCTAGCTCGATCATGTCGCCGTACTCGCCGTCCTGGGCGTTGTAGCCCCAGGCGTTGTTGTCATTGTTGCGCACCTTCTCCAGCACCACGCTGCCGTCGACACCGGCATTGGCAACAATTTGACGGAAGGGTTCTTCCATCGCGCGCAGGGCGATCTTGATGCCCACGTCCTGATCGGCATTGGCGCCCTTCAGCGCGCTGTTGCGCAGCGCGTCGGCTGCTCGGATCAGGCTGATGCCACCGCCGGGCACAATGCCTTCTTCCACCGCGGCGCGGGTGGCGTGGAAGGCGTCGTCGACCAGGTCCTTCTTCTCCTTCATTTCGACCTCGGTGGCCGCACCGACTTTGATCACGGCAATACCGCCGGCCAGCTTGGCTACGCGCTCCTTGAGTTTCTCCTTGTCGTAGTCTGAGGTCGACTTGTCGATTTCGGCGCGAATCTGTTGCACGCGGGCGTCGATGTCGGCTTTTTTGCCGGCGCCGTCGACAATGGTGGTGTTTTCCTTGTCGATCACCACCCGCTTGGCGCTGCCCAGCTGTGCAAGCTGCACCTGCTCCAGGCTCAGGCCAACTTCCTCGGCAATCACGGTACCGCCGGTGAGAACGGCGATGTCCTGCAGCATGGCCTTGCGGCGATCGCCAAAGCCGGGGGCTTTCACCGCCGCCGCCTTGAGAATGCCGCGCAGGTTGTTGACCACCAGGGTGGCCAGGGCCTCGCCCTCGATGTCTTCGGCAATCAGCAACAGCGGGCGGCTGGCCTTGGCGACGGCTTCCAGCACCGGCAGCAGGTCGCGGATGTTGCTGATCTTCTTGTCGAACAGCAGGATATAGGGGTTATCCAGCTCGACCTGCATTTTTTCCTGGTTGGTGACGAAGTAGGGCGACAGGTAGCCGCGGTCGAACTGCATGCCTTCCACCACGTCCAGTTCGTTGTGCAGCGACTTGCCTTCCTCCACGGTAACCACACCGTCGCGGCCCACTTTTGCCATCGCCTGGGCCAGAATCTCGCCGATATCGGTATTCCAGTTGGCGGAAACGGTGGCGACCTGGCCGATGGCCTTGTTGTCGTCACAGGGCTTGGACAGCTTGCCCAGCTGCTCGGTGGCGACATGCACGGCGAGGTCGATACCGCGCTTGAGGTCCATCGGGTTCATGCCGGCAGCGATGGCCTTGTGGCCTTCGCGCACCAGGGCCTGGGCCAGCACGGTGGCGGTGGTGGTGCCGTCGCCGGCGATATCGGCGGTTTTGGAGGCAACTTCCTTGACCATCTGCGCGCCCATGTTCTCGAACTTGTCCTTCAGTTCAATTTCCTTGGCAACGGAGACCCCGTCCTTGGTCACCCGCGGCGCGCCGAAGCTTTTGTCCAGTACCACGTTGCGGCCCTTGGGCCCAAGCGTGACCTTGACGGCGTTGGCCAGGGTGTTCACGCCGGCCAGCATGCGTTCGCGGGCATCGTCGGAAAACTTAACTACCTTGGCATTCATGCTGCGTTCTCCTGCGGGTTGGTTACTTCATCAGTGGTTGGTTCAATCAGGGCAAAAATCTCGGATTCCTTGATGATGAGGTAGTCGTCACCGTCGATCTTCACCTCGGAGCCGGCGTACTGGCCGAACAGCACGCGGTCGCCTGCCTTCACGGCCAGGGGGCGCCGTTCTCCGTTGTCCAGAAGAGCACCTTCGCCCACTGCGACCACCTCACCCTGGGAGGGTTTTTCGGCAGCCTTGTCCGGAATGACGATACCGCCTTTGGTCGTGGATTCCGCAGCGAGGCGTTTGACAACCACCCGATCATAGAGCGGTCTGATACTCATCGAGCTTTCCTCCAATCCAAGTCACTCAAATTTCATTGATAGGCCGAAGCCCGCCCGAGGCAGGGTTTCGGGAGAGAAGGCAGCTACCACGCCTTCCTCACCGCCTAAATAGGAGCGCCCTCGCGGATTTCAAGAGGCTGTTTTTAGAAGAAATACTTCTATAGGTACATGTTCTTATAAATGGAAAGGCTGGAGAAATGGCCATATAGTTTTGAGTGTAGCCAAGAAAGGAGAGTGCCTATGTCCAAAGTGTCTGAATCGAACTTTGAACTGACCCTGGCGGACTACTTTCGCGAACGTCTGCGCGAACAAGGGGAGCGCCTGCGGCCTCCGCCCCAGCAGGACACGCTCTGGTATATGGGCAATATGCTGGCGCGCTTCGGCGACAGCGACCAGCTGTTCAGCTATGACCAGGGCAGGGTCGGCATCCGCCCGCTGGCATTGCTGTACAAGGATGCTCACGAGACCCGCAATGAGCGCGAGCGCTGCCTGATATTGCGCCAGCTCGGCGATGTGGCCCTGTTCGTCGGCGCCCTGTTTCCAGAAAGCTATGCCCGCCGCGGTATTCTCAAGGACTACTTCGTGGGTATGGGCGGTGGCGCCTACGGCTACCTGTCAGAAAACGCGCAGCAGCATCGCCATGTATTCTCGGAGCTCGCCAGCACCTTCACTCGCATGCTGGAACTGGTGGCGAAGGTCTGCGCCAAGCAAACCCAGTTCGATTCAACGGACGTACTCAATCTCTACCAGCGCTGGCGCCGCAGTCGCGATCCTCGGTTGGAGGCGCAGCTGCGCGCCCTGGGCGTGACGGTTGCCAGTACCGGTTCGCTGCATTAGTGCTATTTCGCGGGTATTCGCGCGGCTCTTTGCGGGTATCGAATTAAATCCTGCTTGAGCCGTACGGCGGCTGCATCCGTGATGCGGTCGCGCTATTCCAGGTAGCGTGCGCGAAGGCAGGCGCGCCGCTCGGCATTCAGACCCAGGGCATCCTGTAAGTAGCTGTCCACCGAATCGTAGTGCTCGTCGATAGCGGCGAAGGCGGCGGCCAGATACTGCTCGCGGGTTTCCATCAGTGCGTGAAACACGCCGGGGTCAAAGCTGGTGCCATTGCCGTCGCTGTACTTGGCTGCCAGGTAATCCATCTCCCCTGGGCTCGGGTAATAGCGGGCCGTCAACAGGTAGTCCTGCATCACGACATCGCGCGGCACGCCCAGTGCGCTGAGAATCATCGCTGCGGCAAAACCGGTGCGGTCCTTGCCTGCCGAACAGTGAAACAGAAAACCGCCGTTTTCGGTGGCCAGCAGCAGTTCAAACATGCGCCGAAAGGCCGGCGCCTGCTGCAGGGCAAATTCGCGGTTGATCTGCTGCATCAGCTCGGCCATATCCGCCGGCGTCATGTTCTCCCAGCCGAAGTCGGCCAGCCCCGAGCTGTGGCTGCCGGGCACGATTTCCAGGTTATGCACGGCAACGCCGTCGATACCCTCGACCCGCGACGGGTCGCGACTAGCCTCGCCGGCGTGGCGGAAATCGCAGATCACCCGCAGGTCGTAGTCGGCGAGCAAGGCCTGGTCGCCGGCTGTCAGCGACGACAGGCGACCGCCGCGCAGCAGGCGTCGCCAGCGTGTGCGCCCGCCGCCACGTGTGGGGTAACCGCCGAGATCGCGAACATTGGGCGCGCCTTCCAGTTGCAGTCGGCGCGGGAAATCCTCGGGTGTTTGTTGGTGCATAAGGCTGCGGCAGCTCGCTGGGGTATCCCGCTCATTGTATCGCCAGAAACGGGCGAGGGGGATGGCGGCGCGCGCCGGCAATGGCGAGTGTGGCTGTCACATCAGGCTGACGATGTGGCGAATGATGCGGTAGCTGTCGTAGTCGGGGTCGCGCCCTACGGTCAGCGCGACTTCCGCCAGCGCGGCCATCAGCATGCGCAGGATCAGCTCCTGGTCGCGCGGGTCGTCAAGGCCCGGCGTCAGCTTGGCGATGCTGGGTTGCAGGATGGTGATCATCTTTCGTACCACCGCGGTGTCCTGCCAGCGCTCGCGGCCCAGCACATGGGGTGAATCAATCAGCACAATCTGCACAAAACCCGGCGACTGGCACTGCTGGACGAACAGGTCCCAGCCGGCCTGAAAGGTTTCGCGGGTATCGTCTCCTTCCAGCTGGTCGAAGCGCGCTACCAGTTGCGCCTCAACGGCCTCGGTCACCGCATCAAACAGCGTCAGTTTGTTACCGAAGTAGTGGTAGATCGGGGTGATGGTCAGGCCAGCGCGCTGGGCAATGTCTTCCAGCGAGGTGGCGTCGTAGCCCTTCTCGCCAAACACGGCTATCGCACTCTCCAGCACCCGCCGCTGGGTCTCCTCGCGGCGCTGGGACTGGGTCTTGCGGTTCCCCGGCTTTCTGCCAGCGGATTTTGCGGCTTTGTCTGGCGTGGCTCCCATGGAGTGCTGCGCTTCCTGCTGTGGTGTGGGGTTTTGGGGGCGGATTGACACCGCCAGAACAGATATATAGTATCGCTACATATAAATATAGTTCAATTATATATTGTTATTTTATTTGTGGTTGGGTATCGACGTGACTGACAATGCGCTCCTGCAACGCTGCTTTGCGCCGGCCCGGCTCGGTGGCCTGACGCTGAAAAACCGCTTTATCAAGGCGGGCACCTTCGAAAACATGACGCCGGGCGGTGTGCCCGGCGAGCGCCTGCGCGACTTTCACGGCCGTCTCGCCGACGGCGGCGTCGCCATGACCACCCTCGGCTACTGCGCTGTGGAAAATGCCGGGCGCCTCAATGCCGACATGCTGTATCTGCACGAGGGCATCCGCGCGCCGCTGGCTGCACTGATCGACGAGCTGCACCGGCGCGGCACCAAGGTATCCGGCCAGATGGGCCACTGCGGCGGTTTCTCCAAGAACCACACGCTGGGGCGCCGGCCCAGGGGCCCCAGCGCCGGCCTCAATCTGCTGGGCTTTGCCCAGGGCATGTGGTTCTGCGATGCAATGACGTTGCAGGACATCGATAACATGGTCGCCGCCTACGGCCGCGCGGCGGCCTTTATGAAATCGGTGGGCTTCGATGCGGTGGAAATCCATTTCGGCCACGGCTACGGCCTGTGCCAGTTTATGAGCCCGCTGACCAACCGCCGCAAAGACGAGTACGGCGGCTCGCTGGAAAACCGTATGCGGCTGCCGCTGCGGGTGCTGGCGGCGGTGCGCGAGGCGGTGGGCGAGGACTTTCCGGTTCTTGGCAAGATCAGCCTCAGCGAAGGAGCGCGCGGCGGCCTGCATTACGACGACGCGGTGCAGATCTCGAAAATGCTGGACGAGGGCGGCATTGACGGCATCGTCACCAGCGGTGGCACCAGCACCATGAACCCGATGCTGATGTTCCGTGGCGACAGCATCCTGCCGGCGCTGCTGAAAACCGAGAAAAGCCGGCTGATGCGGATCATTCTGCGCCTGCTGGGGCCGATGATGTTTCGCTCGCGCCGCTACGAGGAGCTGTATTTCCTTGAGCAGGCGAAACGCATACGCGCCGCGGTCAACTGCAAACTGATTTACGTGGGCGGTGCCAGTACCAATGCCAGTTTCGCCAGGCTGATGGCCGAGGGCTTCGATTTTATCCAGCTCGGCCGCACGCTGCTGGCAGACCCCGATCTGCCCCGGAAAGCCGAGGCCGACGCCAGCTTTGCCAGCCGCTGTGTGCACTGCAATGAATGCGTCGGCACCATCGACCACGCCGCGGGCATTCACTGCCCGCGTTTCAATCCGGTGCTGCCGTCGTGAAACTGCTGATCACCGGCGCCTTTGGTAACCTGGGCTTGATGTGTATTGAGCAGGCGCTGGCCGCGGGGCACCAGCTGCGCTGTTTTGATCTCGATACCGCCGCCAACCGGTGCGCAGCCAGGCGTTTTGGCGATCGCGTCGAGGTGGTGTTTGGCGACATTCGCGACGCCACGCTGTACCCGCAACTGGCCGAGGGTATCGACGCCCTGATTCACAACGCCTCCATGCTGCCGCCGCTGACCGAGAGTGCGCCGGAGCTGGCCCGCGCCGTCAATGTCGATGCCGCGCTGGCGCTGTTCCAATGGCTGGAGCAGGCCGCTGCGCCGCCAGTGGTGGTTTTTCCCTCATCCGTTACCGTGTTTGGACTGCCCGGCGGTGAGTCGGCCCTGCGCAGTGCCGACGATCCGGTGTGCGCCACTGACCAGTACACCCGGCACAAACTCACCGTAGAGGACTACCTGCGCGCATCGACTCTGCCCTGGGTGATTCTGCGGGTCGGGGTTTCGGTGGATGCGCGCACCCTGTCGGCCGATCGCGGCACCCTGCGTCAGCTGTTGCAGGCTGCCGCCGACAACCCACTGGAATACGTGCATCCGCGCGATGTGGCACTGGCGATGTGTAACGCCGCCAGTCGGCCGGCGGCACGTGGCCGGGTGTTGCTGATCGGAGGTGGCGACAGCTGCCGCATCACCCAGCACGGCTTTCTCAGTGCGGCGATTGAAGCCGCTGGACTCACCCTGCCGCGAAGCGCACATGGACGTGCCCGCTACTACACCCACTGGATGGATACCCGGGAAGCGCAGGCCGTGCTCGAATTTCAGCGCCACCCCTTCAGTGAATATCAGCGCGAGCTGCGCCACCGGCTGCGCTGGATTCGGCGCACCGTCGCGCCGCTGCGCTGGCTGCTCAATCCGCTGCTGGCGAGGGCATTGCAGGCGCTGTGAGCGCCTGCGCGAAAGCATTTATCGATCATTTACCCCTAACGATTCTAACGATAATACAGGTGACAATAATGATTTATCGCCGCAACAACCGGGCCTCGGCACTACTGCTGTCCCTGGCCGCTGTCAGTACCACAACGTTTGCCCAGGGGGGAGGCGCCACCGCCGGTCACGGTTCCTCTGCGACCCTGGAAGAAGTGATCGTCACTGCGCGCAAGCGCGAAGAGAGCCTGCAGGAATCGCCGGTGGCGGTAACCGCCATCAGTGGCGACAGCCTGCGCGACGCTGGCATCACCAATATCGCCGAGCTCACCAACAGCGTGCCCAGCCTGCAGATCAACAAGGGCCAGTCCAATCAGATCTTTATCCGCGGCATCGGCCAGCGCGCTTCCACCCTGAAGGTGGACCCGGCAGTGGGGGTGTACGTGGACGGTATTTTCATGCCGCGCTCCGACGGCCAGTTCCTGGACTCGCTGGAAATCCAGAGCATCCAGGTGCTGCGTGGCCCCCAGGGCACGCTGTTCGGTAAGAACAATACCGGCGGCGCGCTGGTATTTACCCTGGAAAAGCCCCATGAGGAACTGAGCGGCCATGTTAGCGGCACGCTGGGCAACTACGGCAGCACATTGTTCAGCGCCAGTGTCAATCTGCCGATCACAGATAGGTTCTTCACCCGACTGGCCTACAACAGTGCGCGCGACGATGGTTATGTCGACGACGTCGGCCAGGATGCCACCAACAATTCCAACGACCGCCAGGCGCTGGCAGCACAGTTCCGCTGGGACGCAGCCGACTCGCTGACCGTCGATGGCCTGATCTACTACGGTGAGACCCGCGAGCGCTTTCCCGGTAACAACTGTGAAGTGATCAATGAGGACGCACTGCTGATCAACGGCGCCCACCTGCTGTACCAGGGCGATACCGACCCCAACAACCCGCGCGCCTATGTGGATTCCTGTAATGCCAACAGCCGCGCCCAGTTGGGTGATCTCAAAACCAATATGGGCAGCCAGCACCTGATGGATTCCGACCTCGACACCCTGCTGGCCGGCCTGACGGCCGACTGGCAGCTGAGCGAGGACTACAGCGCCAAGGTCATACTCGGTTACGGCTATCAGCTGAAGGGTCCGCTGTTGGAGAGCGACTCCGACGCGGGCCTGTTGTCGCTGGTGGAGAACTATTTCTCCGACGATGGCGAGCGCAATTGGATCAGTGTCGAGGCGCAGCTCAACGGTAGCGCCTTCGATGCGCGCCTCAATTACACCGTTGGCCTGTTCGCCATGGTGGAAGACAACAGCGAGCAGCACATGACGTTGATGACGCTGATGGGAATAGACCCGCAGCACCTGGGGCCGCTGCTCAATCCCAGTATCCCGCCGCTGCCGCCGATACCCGGCGGCACGCCGCTGGTGGGATCGTTGGGCGGGCCGATGAATTTTCTTACCGAATTTGACCTCAAGAACACCACGCTGGCAGCTTTCGGCCAGGCGTCCTGGGACATCACCGACGCGCTGCAGCTGACCATGGGGCTGCGTTACACCGAGGAAACCCGCGAGGCCGTGCTGGACTCGGTATTCACCGACAACGCCGCTCTCAGTGCCCAGCTCACCAGTTGTGATCCGCGCTTTGTGTTGCTGGAACCGTCCATGGCCCTGCATACCTTTCTCGGCACCTGGGCGCAGGACCCGGTGGGCGCGGCCATGAACTGCTTCCCCGACATCGATGGCGACGGCTATTTCGATGCGCCGCTGGATTTTGCCAATGTGCAGGTGGACGAGCGCAAAGAGACCTTTAGCAAGACCACGCCGATGGTGTCGCTGTCCTACGTGGTGCCGCCGGAGTGGCTGGAGGGCAGCCTGCTCAGTTCCGCCATGGGTTATGCCACCTACAGCACGGGCTTCAAATCTGGATTCTTCGAGCCGCGAGGAGTCGATGGCCTGCAGCGGATCGAGCCGGAGGTGGTGACCAATCACGAGGTCGGTTTCAAAATCGATGCTCTGCAGCGCTCGCTGCGTGTCAACGTGGCGCTGTACTCCATGCTCTATGAAGACATGCAGCTGATTCAGGTCAGCACCGATTCCAGTGGCACCCTGGCCATCGTCTTCAACAATGTCGGTGAGGCGGTGATCGAGGGCGGCGAACTGGAAGTCACCTGGATTCCCTCGGCCAACTGGATGCTGAACCTGTCCTACAGCAACAACAACTACAAATTCAATGAATTCACCGACGGCAATCTGTTCACCCAGTTCCAGGGCATTGCTGGCACGGTCGATCGCTCCGACGAAAACCTGCCGGTATCACCGGAACAAACCGCCTCGCTGGGCCTGCAGTACATGATGGATACCTCTGTCGGCCTGTTTATTCCGCGAATGGACCTGAGCTACAAGGGCGAGGTCTACATGGGCTTCGACCGCGGCTCCTGGCTGGTGTACGAAGAAGACCCGGGCAAGGTTGTGGCTGAACAGTACACCCTGGTCAACCTGCGCCTGGGTTGGCAGAACGTGGCGGGCGATGTCAGTGCCGCGCTGTTCGTGAAAAACGCCACTGACGAACGTTACGACATCGGCGCCGTGGCCATTGGCGACAGCCT
>JBFHRT010000046.1:0-9597 GCA_041591575.1 Spongiibacteraceae bacterium | reverse complement strand
GCCGCGACTGGGCTACGCCAGAATCAACGCCAGTGACAGCGACGACTTCCGCGCGCTAGCCCAGCAACTGGCAGCGCGGCCGCTGCCGCGCATTTTCTATCTCGCCACCCTGCCCTCGCTCTATGGTGACATCTGCAATCAGGTACAGGCCGCCAGCATTCCCACTCCCCACAGCCGCGTGGTGCTGGAAAAGCCCATCGGCCACGACCTGGCCAGCTGTCGCGACATCAACCGCCAGCTGCGGCAGGTATTCGCCGAACGCAACACCTTCCGCATCGACCACTACCTGGGCAAGGAAACCGTGCAGAACCTGCTGGCGCTGCGCTTTGGCAACGCCCTGCTACAACCGCTGTGGAACAACCACTACCTGGACCACGTGCAGATCACTGTCGCCGAGAGCGTCGGCATCGGCGGCCGCGGCAGCTTTTATGCCAAGACCGGCGCGCTGCGCGACATGGTGCAGAACCACCTGCTGCAGGTGCTGTGCCTGGTAGCCATGGAGCCGCCGGCGCGGCTCAGCGCCGACAGCATTCGAGACGAAAAACTGAAAGTGCTCAAGTCGCTGCTGCCAATCAGTGCCGAGCGCGCCGGCCAGACCAGCGTGCGCGGCCAGTACACCGCCGGCAGCATCGATGGCCACAAAGTCTGCGGTTTTCTCGAAGAAAGCGGCTTCGAACACTGTGCCGACACCGAGACCTTTGTCGCGCTGCGCGCCGACATCCACAACTGGCGCTGGGCCGGCGTGCCTTTTTATCTGCGCACCGGCAAGCGCCTGAACCGACGCTACTCCGAGATTGCCATCGAATTCCGCAAACCGCCGTTTTCCCTGTTTGCCGGCGACCCCCACGACTGGCCCAACCGGCTGGTGATCCGCCTGCAACCGGAGGAAAACATCACCCTGCACCTGCTCAACAAGCAGCCCGGTCTGACGCCACGCCTGCGCCTGCAGCCAGTGGCTCTGAATCTCAGCAGCGCCGACGACGATGTCGACCAACCCTACGAAGCCTATGAGCGCCTGTTGCTGGACATCGTCGCCGGCGACCAGACCCTGTTCATGCGCCGCGACGAAGTGGAGGCCGCCTGGGTATGGACCGACAGCATCATTCACGCCTGGGCCGAGCGCGGCACCGCGCCGCGGCCATACAGCGCCGGCAGCATGGGCCCCAGCGCGGCACTGGCGCTGCCCGAACGCGAGGGCCGCAGCTGGAATGAGTAAGCATGCAGCGACAGCGAACGACCCCCAGTGGCTGGAGTTTGCCCGCCGCTCCGAGCAGGACCAGGCGCTGGCGCAACGGGTGGCAGCGGCGCTGCGCGCCGGGCTGGACGCGCGCGGCGAGGCGGCGCTGGCGGTATCTGGCGGGCGCACACCGGCGGGCTTTTTTCGCCACCTGAGTCTGCAGCAGTTGAACTGGTCCCGCGTCGCCATCACCCTGGTGGACGAACGCTGGCTGCCGCCGGATCACCCCGACAGCAACGAGCGTATGCTGCGCACGCAGTTGCTGCGCCGAACCGCCGCCGCGGCACACTTTACCGGTCTGAAAACCGCCCACGACAATGCTCGCAGTGCTGAAAACAGCTGTGAGCAGGCACTGGCCAAACTGCCTTGGCCACTGGATGCAGTGCACCTCGGCGTCGGCGGCGACGGCCACACCGCCTCCTGGTTTGCCGATGCCCCCGAATACGCCCGCGCGCTGGATACCAACGCCCCCGCGCGAGTACTTGCCTGCCACCCCCAAAGCGCACCCTATGCACGCATGAGCCTGAGCCTGCGTGCAGTGCTGGACAGCCGCCTGATCCTGCTGCAGCTCACCGGCAGCGACAAGCGCGCGGTGCTGGAGGCGGCACTGGCCGGCGACCGTTCGCTGCCGGTGACGGCCGTATTGCAGCAGCGCCGCGTTCCTGTCGCCATTTACTGGGCACCGTGATGACACTCCCCGCAACCCACCCCGTAATCCGCGCCGTGACCGAACGCATCCGCCAGCGCAGCCGCGCCGAGCGCGATGCCTATCTGCAACTCTGCGCCGATATGCGCGGTCGTGGCCCCCAGCGTGGCCACCTCTCCTGCAGCAACCTCGCCCACGGTTTCGCCGGCTGCAGCGCCAGCGACAAAGACGTCATCCGCCTGCAGCAGGCCGCCAACATCGCCATGGTCAGCGCCTATAACGACATGCTGTCGGCCCACAAGCCGCTGGAGGACTACCCCGACATCATCCGCCGCGCCGTGCACGCGATGGGTTGCACCGCCCAGTACGCCGGCGGCACCCCGGCCATGTGCGACGGCGTCACCCAGGGTACCCCCGGCATGGAACTGAGCCTATTCAGCCGCGACATCATTGCCGCCGCCACCGCCATCGCGCTGTCGCACAATATGTTCGACGGCGTGCTGTGCCTGGGTGTCTGCGACAAGATTGTGCCGGGCTTGCTGATAGGCGCGCTGGGTTTCGGCCACCTGCCCGCCATTTTGGTGCCGGGCGGCCCCATGCCCTCGGGGCTGTCCAACGATGAAAAGGCGCGGGTGCGCCAGCGCTACGCCGAGGGCAAGGCCAGCCGCGATGAGCTGCTGGCGGCGGAATCCGGCGCCTACCACGGCGAGGGCACCTGCAACTTCTACGGCACCGCCAACTCCAACCAGATGCTGATGGAAGCCATGGGCCTGCATGTGCCCGGCAATGCCTTTGTGCCGCCCAACACGGCGCTGCGCAGCCGCCTTACCGAGGCCGCCGCCGAGCGCATCTGCCGCATCACCGCCCTGGGCAGTGACTACCGCCCGCTGGGGGAACTGGTCAACGAGCGCAGCCTGGTCAATGCCATCGTCACCCTGCTCGCCACCGGCGGCTCCACCAACCACAGCCTGCACTGGGTGGCCATTGCCCGCGCTGCCGGCATCAGTATCGACTGGCAGGACTTTGCCGAGCTGTCCGCCGCCACCCCGCTGCTGGCGCGCATTTACCCCAACGGCCGCGCCGATGTGAATCACTTCCACGCCGCCGGCGGCACCGGCTTTGTGCTGCGCGAACTGCTGGACGCCGGCCTGCTGCACGCCGAGGTAAAAACCATCTGGGGCGACAGCCTCTACGACTACACGCGCCTGCCGGTGCTGGAAAACGAGCAGCTGGTCTGGCGTGAAGCGCCGGCGACCAGCGCCGACGACAGCGTGCTGCGCGGCGCCCGCGCTCCCTTCGATGCCGAGGGCGGCCTGCGTCTGGTTCAGGGCCGGCTTGGGCGTGGCATCATCAAGGTGTCAGCCGTGGCTCCCGAGCACCGGCAGGTGCGGGCACCGGCGCGCATCTTTCACCACCAGGACCAACTGCAGGCCGCTTTCGAGCGCGGCGAACTGGACCGCGACCTGGTGGCGGTGCTGCGCTACCAGGGCCCGCGCGCCAACGGCATGCCCGAGCTGCACAAGCTGACCCCCTACCTCAGCGTGCTGCAGGAGCGCGGCTACCGGGTGGCGCTGGTCACCGATGGGCGCATGTCCGGTGCCTCCGGCAAGGTGGCGGCGGCACTGCACCTGTACCCGGAAGCAGCGGACGACGGCCCGCTGGCGCGGCTGCGCGACGGTGACATGATCAGCCTTGACGCCGACAGCGGCCGACTGGAGGTGGAAGTGGACGAGGCTGAATGGCAGGCGCGGCCCATCAGCCACCCCGACCTCACAGGCAATCACCGCGGCTGGGGGCGCGAGCTGTTCGGCAGCCTGCGGCAGGCGGTGTCCACGCCCGAAACCGGGGCGCGAGCGCTAAAGCCGGAACAGTAACCCGCAACGCCGGCGCTTGCCCCCCGCCGGACGGCACATCTCACAAGTTCGCCGGTCTTGTAGGTGCGACTTCAGTCGCACAATTTCTCCGATGCACGGTGGTAGCTGTGCGACTAATGTCGCACCTACACACGGACAGTGGCAACTCGCCCCCATCCCTGCTCACTGGAAAACCTACCCCGTGGCTTGCCCGGCCAGCGATGTGCCCGAAACCAGTGAAAATTTACCCTGTCGGCAGTTGCCTACTAGCTATTAGTCTGAAATAGCAGTTCTACCATGCCGCTGCTGCGGCGTGGGCAACTTGTTGATTTCAGGGGAAATACAATGAAAATAAAAGCGATCTTCGGGAGGGTGGCGGCCGCTGTGAGCCTGGTTGCCGGGGTGCTGACGACGGCACCTGCAGTCGCGCAACAGGTGGTGGTAGAAACCCAGGAGGAGCTGGAGCAGGCCTGGGCGGAACTCAGTCCCGAGCAGCTGGAAGCACTGGCCGGCCAGTTCAACAGCCTGATTTCCAGCTTCGATATCACCGGCAGATTTTCGACCTTTGCCACCGCGCCAGATGCCATTGTCAACGATACCACCAGCCTGCTGGGCCTGAGTGGGCTCACCCAAAGCCTGGGGCTGGATGGCCTGCTACAGGGCTTGGGGCTGGCGGCGACACTTACCGATATCGAATGGCAGACCACCTCCGGGGATGTCACGCGGGTAACGCCGGGCTTTCTCAACGCGCCCACCCCACTGGATGTGGATGACATTCCCGGGCCCGATGTGATTGCCACCCTGGAGCTCACCGCCACCCTGGGTCTGCGGGTGCGGGTGGAGCATATTCTGCGCGCCGCCAATCCGGCAGCGCTGGTGGCGCCGCTGCGCATCGAAGCGCTGATTCATGATCCCAACAGCACCGACACGCGCTATGCGGTGGGTTATGACAGCGGTGACAAACTGCCGCCCCAGAGCTTTAGCGCCGAGGTCAATCTCGCCACCACGCTGCTGCAAGACGATATTCAGATCGACGCCAAGCAGACAATGGCCGACGGCCAGCTGTCGCTGCTGTTCGAGCAGTTTTCCGGGGAGGCGCTGACGCGGGACAGCGCAATGGATCTTGGGGTGAACTTCGCACCGATGCCGGCCAGCCTCCATGCCAGCATCAAGCACCTCAACACCGGCGGCAAGATGGCCTTCAAGCTGGAGTCCAGCGAGGCCTCGACGGTGACGGTGGACCTTTCACTGTTCAGCGCGGAGCACGGCGAACAGCCCACCCAGGTGGTCATTGACCAGCTGCCGCTCAGCGTCAACGTGGATATCGCCGACAACAACGGCAATACCCAGGTGGCCTATTCCGCGTCGGCACCCATTGGCACGCTCAGTGCCAAGGCCTCCAATCTGCAGGGCTTTGGCAGCGCGACGGTACTGGAATTGCTGCTGGGCGATCTACCCACCGCGGTCACCCTGGATGTGGGCAGCCAGTCCGGTAGTTTCGCGCTGGACACCGGCGACGTGGAAATTGGCGTGGTGGAACTGGCGCTGAGCTCCGGTGCCATCGACTACCTGGCGCCCGAGCTCGATGGCGTGCTGCTGCGGCAGCTGGCCGGCCTCGACATGATCAGCGCGCGCATCACCGGTCTGCGCAAGGTCACCGCAGCGCAGAACCCGGCTAGCTATTACCTGCGCACGACCAGCGGGCGTCCGCTGCATATCGATCTGAGCCAGCAGGACAGCGCCGGCGCACCCGAGACGCGGACGCTGCTGGCCCTGTCCTCGCTGCCCAGCGAAGTCAGCGCCTGGTTCGATGACAGCAACGGCAAAACGCGGATGAACTACCAAGCGTCGACGGAGGTGACGCAGCTGTACTTCAGCACCAATGCCGGTGGCAGCGCCATGGCGGCGGATATTCAGCCGCTGCCGGCCTATGTCAGCCTGTGCGCGGCGGGCAATGCCGGCTGTACCCAGAGTGGCAAGCAGGCCGACATGGGCAGTTTCCATATCGAAACCAGCAGCCCGATGGTGGTGAGGAACCTGTGGCGCTGCAACGACGTGAATTGCAGCAACGGCACACAGTTGCAGATCAGCAATTTCCGCATGTCCTACCTGGATTTTGGCGCCTATGTCGGCCGGGATTGCTGGTGGTTTTTTGGCGAGTGGTGCAATTCCTACGGGATGCGCGGCAATCTGTGGTTGGACACCAACTACCAGGAATTCAGCGGCCATATCCGCCTCAACGAGGGCATCGTGCGCATCGACGGTCACTTCGGCGCCGGCTTCTGGACCAATGACCGCAATATCTTCTGGAGCTGGTTGATTCCGCACAAGTCTGGCGAGATTGCCTGTACCCCGGGCACTAGTCTGTGGATCACCCTGTGGGGCTGGCTGGGGATCAATTTGACGGGCCTGTATCTTTGCTAATATGTATCTCAGGACGGCTGTGGCCCGCTTGATGCGAGTCACAGCCCGCCGGATGTCACAGTAGCAAACACGTTGCAGAATAATAATGACCGGGTCCTGGCCGCTGCGCCGGCAGAGACTCGGCAGCGACTGGAGACAACATGGTCGGGATGGGCTCAGCAGACCCCCTAGATGACTACGTAGCCCGGCTTTATCGCGCCTGGGAATCTGTGCCACTGCACCATTTCATGAGCTGGGCGGTGAGCGAAATGCGGCCCTTGGTCAAGGCAGACGGGATACTGTGGGGAACCGGCAATCTGAATGCCGCGCGCTTTCACTTCAAGGGAATGAGCGGGCTGGACCCCGGCTACCCGGACGAGCTGGCGGAGTGGAAGGCACAAAACCCGATGCTTCCCCACTTGCTGCGCTCCCTTGGCAGTTCTGTTCGTCTATCGCAGGTCGTCAACGACGACGAATTCTACTCCTCGCCGATTTATCAGCAGATGTTCAAGCGCTTCGGCATTGAACGCATCATGTCCTTTGCCGCCGCCGAGCCACGCAGTGGCCTGATTACGCTGATGAGCTGGTACCGCTTCGATCGCGACCACGATTTTACCGCGGAGGAAGCCGCCTTGCAGGAACGCATGCACCTGCATATTTCCAACGCTGCGCTGAATGTCGCCCACGCCTTTTTCGCGATCCAGTCCGGCACCCAGCCGCGGGGCGCATCGGCAATCTGCGACCGCTACGGGCATTTCTACGAAGCTGAATCCGAGTTTCTGAGCCTGCTCGAGCGCCAGTTCGCTAACTGGCAAGGCCAGGTGTTGCCGTTTACTGTACCGCCACCCAAGGTGGTTACCCACGTCGGCAACCTATGCGCGCGCTGCGAAGTGCTTGGAGAGCTGAATTTTATTCAACTGTGGCCGGAAACACCGCTGGATAGCCTGTCGGCAAAAGATCGCAGCATTTGCGAAAAAATTGCCCAGGGACTCAGCTTCAAGGAGATTGCCCGGCGCCTCAATCTGGCGCCATCGACGGTGTCTAACCGCTTCTATTCAGCACTGGACAAACTCAAGGTCGAAAACCGCACCCAATTGCTGCGCTTGCTGCACAAAGACTGAATCAGCCAGGCTGTTGTCTGGCCTACTGCACCCCAGTGCCATTAACTTAAGGCGCTCCCTGCGATTTTCATCTTAGCGATTGCGGCGCCGACGCCTGTTTTACAAGGCGCCCGAAGGGTTGATCAATAAGCGCATTCTAGCGTCAGCGTGGCCCGCGAGCGCAACGAGTGCAGTGGCCATTGCGGCGGACGTCCGCAACGCAAGCTGATGCGGACCTACGTCGCTAAGTTAATGGCATTGTACTGCACCTAGCGCTCGACCTGTCCCAGATTGGCGTGCAGCACCGCGCCGTTGATCACCGGGCTGCTGGCACAGAACCACAGCGTGTCGGCAATCTCGCTCGGTTCGATCAGGCGACCGAAGGTGACACCGCCGGCGATACTGTTCAGCACCGCCTGGTCGTTGCCAACGTGGTCGCGCAGCATTTCGGTATCGGTGAAGCCCGGACAGATGCAGGCGGTGTGGATGCCGCTGCCGGCCAGGTCCTGACAGCTGGCGCGCATCAGCCCCACCACCGCGTGTTTGGCGGTGACATAAGCGCAGCTGCCAGGCACCGCTTTTTCACTTAGGGTAGAGCCCACGTAGAGAATCGAGGAACCCGCTGCCATCTGCGGCAGCAGCAACTGGTTCAGCTGCAACGAGGCCACCACGTTGACCTGCAGCGAGCGCTGCAATTCGCTGGCGCCAACGCTCTGCATGGCTCCGCCCTGCAGCAGGCCGGCGTTGTGCACCAGCACGATCTGCTCGGCGCTCTTCACCGCTGCCAGCAGCGCCTCGCGGCAGCCCTCAGCCCACTGCGGATCAGCCAGATCCACCGCAATCTGGGTGGCCGATGCCAGCGGGATGGGCGAGCGCGACAGGTTCACCACCTCGTAACCCTGCTCGGCAAAACGCTTGGCGGTGGCCAGGCCGATGCCCTTGCTGCCACCGCTAATCACCAGAATTTTTTTTGTCATAAAGAAGCCGTTAGTTGATATCGAACACGTTAAGAAAAATGGGGCGAGGCGCCGGCAACGCTGCGCTTATGCCGGCCTACGGTTTGGCACATTCGCCAGGCATGGCAACAGGTGGGCTGGCATAAGCGCATTGTGCATTGCCGGCATCAAGCCCGCGACATCGCGCCTACGCGGGCTTCAGGGTCACTGGGCCTGCCAGCGAGCCGAGCCCCACTGCCCCGGCCCCGAGGACACTTTCATCTCCAGCGCCAGAATCTGGTTGCCGGCGACAAAGGCGCTGTCACTCAATAACTGCTGCAGCAGGAAGCGCGCGTACTCTTCCACCGTGGTGTTGCGCAGCGGCAGTAACAGCGTGTCGGACTTGAGAAACATCATGCGTTCGCCGTTAAACTGCAGTCGGTAGAACTCACCGTCTTCGTCAATCTGCAAATACGGCGATTGCGCGGGAATCAGTGTGTACTCGTCTAATGTCGCGCAAAGCTTGCGCAGCCGCCGTTTGATTTCCACATAGCTGAAACACATGCCGTTGTCACCCACCGGCGCGGTCAGCGCCAGGCTCACGCGGAAGTTGTGGCCGTGCAGGCGCTCACGCTCGGTGGCGGAAAAGATGGTGAAGTGGGCGGCGGAAAACTTCAAATCTTCTTTGCTGATCTCGATGGTGGTGGTGTTATCGATCTGCATACCCTTACCGCTAGCTGCTTGATAAATGCCCGCGCCTGCACCGTCACGTCACAAACTGCTTCACTGCAACTGGTGGTCGGGCGAGGCGTGCTGAAAGGCGTCAAGGGTATTGCAATAGGCATCGATCTGGCAAATGCGCGGAAAATCATCCAGCGGTACTTCGTAGCGCCTTGCATTGTACACCTGTGGTATCAGACACACGTCGGCCAGTGTCGGCGTGCGCCCGACACAGACCTGGGTGGCATCGCGGCGTTCCAGCTGCGCTTCCACCGCGGCCAACCCCAGGCTCACCCAGTGCGCGTACCAGCGTGCCGCCGCGGCATCGTCGGCATCCAGCGGTCCACGCAGGTACTGCATCACCCGCAGGTTGCACAGCGGGTGAATATCGCAGGCGATGGTGTACATCAGCTGGCGCACCGCCGAGCGCGGTCCCGGCTCATCAGGCAGCAGGGTCACTGCCGGGTAGCGCTCCTCCAGATATTCCAGAATTGCCGGCGACTGCGCGATGCTGATCTCGCCATCCTCCAGCAGCGGCACCAGCCCCTGCGGGTTGAGGCGCAGGTATTCGGCGCTGTGGTGTTCATCGTCCAGCAGCGAGATCGGCCGAACATCGTAGGCCAGGCCCTTGAGGTTGAGCGCAATGCGCACCCGGTAGGACGCCGAAGAGCGCCAGTAGCTGTAAAGTTTCACAGTCTCTCCT
>JBFHRT010000045.1:0-9675 GCA_041591575.1 Spongiibacteraceae bacterium | reverse complement strand
GGCCCCAGGCCCAGCGGAAACAGGCTGCAGACAATGATGAAAAACAGAATGGGGTTGGCCACCTCGGCACGGCGCCGCAGCGCCGCGGTCATGTCCCGGCGCAACATGGCCAACAGCAAACCCAGCACAGAAAATGAGAGCGTCGATGGAGGCACCATCAGCGTACACCTCCCAGCGATACCCGCAGTGGCGGCCGCGGCAGGCTCAATGCGTGGTGAGTGGTGAGAATGACCGCGCCACCGCGCTCGCTGTGCTCCACCAGCCACTGTTCAATTTCAGCAACACCGCCCTTGTCGATGGCGGTGAAGGGCTCGTCCAGCACCCACAGCACTGAGCGGGTGACAAACAGCCGCGCCAGGCTCACCCGCCGCTGCTGACCCGCCGACAGCATGTGGCAGGGGCTGTCTTCATAGCCGCGCAGGCCAACTTTTTTCAGTGCCGCCTCAATGGCGCTATCCTGCGGCCTTTGGTTATGCAGCGCCATCAGCCAGCGCAGGTTTTCCCGCGGCGACAATACCGCTTTGACGCCGGCACCGTGGCCGAGATACAGGGTTTCTGCACGATACTCGCTGCGGCAGGCGGCCAGCGGCTGGCCGCGCCAGAACAGCTCGCCATCAAAGCGCGACGACAGCCCGCAGAGAATACGCAGCAGCGTGGTCTTGCCGCTGCCGTTGGGACCTTCCACCTGCACGATATCGCCGGCGCTGACGGTCAGCGACAAGCGATCGATCAGCAGGCGGTCATCCCGCTCACTGGAGAGGTCGCGGATTTGGAGTAGCGTGTCAGGCAAAATGGATCCGAATTGGTTTCGCAAGTGAGCGCAGCAGACAGATGCCGTTCAGGCGGCGTATCACTCGACAGTTATTTCAGGCGGCATGCATTTCGAGCCGCATGCGTTTTTCAGGGGCGTAGTATACCGCCCTAGTGTTTTTTGTCGCCGCCCGTTTCGCGCACCCAGCGCTCCATGTCTCGCGTCACCAGGTCCAGGTAGGACAAGGCCTTGGCCAGATCCTCTTTTGAACGCAGGGCCGACAGCCGGATCAGTCGCGAGCGCACCCACGACAGCTCCGTTACCAGGCTGCGGATCTGCTCCATGCTCTTGCGCCGGGCATCGGGGTCGTCGCCGGCTGCGGCGCCCTCTACCCGCTCAGGCTCAGCTTCTGCCGCCGGCGCTGCTTCCGCGCTGCCGCTGCGGGTCGGGCCCCGGCCCTCGCCGTGCAGTTCGTCCAGCAGGTGTTCGAATTCGTCGTCGGTCATGGTGCCGACTTCGGCGCCGCTGCCGTGCTCACCGCCGCGCTTGCTAACCAGGTCACCGAAGAACAGGTCCAGCGGATCACCGCCGGCGCCGCTTTCACCGGCCGTCGGCGCGCCCTCGAGCTCACCAAATTCCTGGTCGCCCTCCCGACCACTGGCGCGCTGCAGGCGCTGGCGCAATTCGTCTGGCAGGGGTTCAATGGGCTGCCCTTTGGCGGCGGCCTCGATCATTGCCTCGGCACTGTTGAGTGCGCGCATGATCAGCGACACCAGCCCCGGGTTCAACGCCTGGCGCTTGCTGCGCAGGCTGTCCAGAATCTGTTCCGCCAGGCTGCTGCACTCCACCAGCGGCTCCAGCCCGCCCATCACCGCAGCGCCGCCCTTGAGGGTGTGAAATCCGCGGTGAATATCGTCGAGGATGCGCTGGCCATCGTAGCCGTAGTGCAGTTCGTCGAGCTGACCGGCCAGCTGCACCACGATGCCCGCCGCCTCCTCGAGGAAGACGCTGAGTATGTTTTCCTGTTCGCCGTTGTCCATCATTGCTCTCACTCAGGCGATCGTTTTGTTAGCCTCGCAATCAAATAGGTGAATCCCTCACCTATTTGATTGTCGCCCGGCAACCTCTGCGAAATTTGCGAAATCCCTTGACGTTGCCGGGCTCGCGTTGACCTTTGGTCAACAGCGGCACATCCCTGTGCCGCATGATTAACTCGGCCAAAAGCTTACCGAGCTATTTATCCTGCGGCCAAATAGGTCGTCCTGACCTATTTGGCCGTCGCCTTGAAAAACCTGGCGCAGATGCGTCGATCTGCTTGATTTTCAAGGCTCGCACTGGCCTACGGCCAGTGGCGGCACGTCCCTGTGCCGCACGATTAACTCGGCCAAAAGCTTACCGAGTTAATCCTGTTATTCGGTGGCTTGCATCCGCTCGAAGATGCGCTCGATCTTGCTCTGCAGCATCGCCGCGGTAAAGGGTTTGACGATGTAGCCGTTGACCCCGGCCTGGGCGGCCTCGATGATCTGCTCGCGCTTGGCGTCAGCTGTGACCACCAGCACCGGCAGGTTTTTCAGCTTGTCGTCAGCCCGCACCGCACGCAACAGATCCAGCCCTGACATTTTGGGCATGTTGAGGTCGGTGATCAGAAACTCGAAATCGCCGTTGTGCAGCAGCGGCAGCGCCGCCGCACCGTCATCGGCCTCTTGCACATTATCGTAACCGAGGTCGTGCAGAAGGTTGCGGATAATGCGTCGCATGGTTGAAAAGTCATCAACCACCAGGATCTTCATTGCTGCTTTACTCCTCATGACTGCCACCGGGGCAATCTCGCATTGGGCAGGATGAAACGGGGCCGCGTTGTGCGCGTCGCGCAAAGGTTCATCGCCCCTCGCTCCCGCTCTGAACCAGCTGCTCCACAAAGAACTCCAGGTGTCCCTGGGCCAGCGCCGGCAGCGGCCACTCGCAGACCGACTCCGCCAGCTTGCTGATTGCGCGCGCCGCGCGACAGCTGGGCGCAAACTCCACCACCGCGCGCTGCTGTTTGACTGCCTGGCGCACGTGCTCGTCAAAGGGGATATGCCCCTCATATTGCAGGGTGACATCCAGGAAACGATCGGTCACCTGCAGCAGCCGCGCATACAGATTGCGCCCCTCTTCGGCGCTGCGCGTCATATTGGCGACCACGCGAAAACGGTATTTGCCGTAATCGCGGGCCAGCAATTTGATCAGGGCATAGGCATCGGTCACCGACGACGGCTCGTCGCAAACCACTACCAGCGTTTCCTGCGCCGCGTTGACAAAGCTGACCACAGAATCCGAAATACCGGCCGCCGTGTCCACCAGCAGCACATCAATCTGTGATGCAATATCGCTGAACGCACGAATCAGCCCGGCATTTTCCACCGCGCCCAGCATGGCCATGCGCTGCACTCCTGACGCTGCGGGAATGATACGCATGCCCGCCGGCCCGGTCACCATGATATCGCGCAGCTCGCAGTCGCCGTAGAGCACATCCTCCAGCGTGTGCTTGGGCGACAGGCCCAGCAGCACATCGACATTGGCCAGCCCGAGGTCGGCGTCCAGCAGGGCCACGCGCCGCCCTCTATTGGCCAGACACACCCCGAGATTGATGGCAACGTGGCTCTTGCCGACACCACCCTTGCCACCGGTCACGGCGATCACTTGTATGGGTTTGGCTGTCAATGCCAACTCTCCGCTTGCTCGCGGCTGCCGCTGTGAACCACTGCATCCATCCTAACGCCCCTGCCTGGGCACAGCCATCGGCCCTGCGCGTCAATATTATGACGCCGCTCCGGCGAGACCGCCTTGGCCAAAGCACCCTTTGGCGGCAGACGCGTCATTTCAGCGTGCTGATGCGCTCGGCCGGGCTGACCACGTCGGTCAGGCGAATGCCGAGCTTGTCGCTGATCACCACCACCTCGCCGCGCGCTACCAGGGTGCCGTTAACCAGCACATCCAGCGGCTCGCCGGCCAGGCGCTCCAGCTCCACCACCGAGCCCTGGTTCAGCGCCAGCAGCTCGCGAATACTGATCTGGGTGCTACCCACTTCCATGGCGATGCGCACGGGAATATCCAGCACCAGATCGATGTCCGGCCCCTCACCGCTGCTCGCCTCACTGCCGGCCAGGGTTTCGAACACTTTGTTGCCCGCCGCGCCCTGGCGCTCGGCATCATCGCCGATGGCCGCGTTCAATTCCTCTTTCAGCGCCTGGCGCTGTTTCTGCAACTCTTCGTAACTGTCCATACAGCTGTCCTCAGTTTCTGTTCGTACGCCCCGTGCGCCGGCCCGCCACTGACCGGGCTACAGCTTGCCCAGCACCTGCAGCGCCAGATTGCCGTGGGACACACCCAGCTTGGCGCGAAACACCGGCTTGCCGTTGGCCATCAACACCGAGCCGTTGCGCATATCCACGCTGATGACATCCCCCACCTGCCAGGTGGCGACATCGCGCAGCGACAACTCGCGCTCGGCCACGCGGCAGCGTATTTCCACCTCGGCGTCCATTACCTGCTTGTGTAGCGAGTCGTGCCAGGAGCGGTCCGACTCTTCGGTGTTGCCACGCACGCTGGCCTCCAGCAAGTCGCGCAGCGGGTCGAGCATCACCTGTGGAAACACCAGGTGCAGCTCACCACCACCGCCATCGAGATCCACATAGAAGCTGTTGACCACCACCATGTCGGAACTGCCGACGATACTGGCCATCGCCGGGTTGACCTCGGAACCGATCACCTCGCACTGCAAGTTGGTCACCGAGCGCCAGGCATCGCTGAGATCGGCGAAGGCCTGCTGCAGCACCACCTCTACCACCCGCAACTCGGCAGGGGTGAAATCACGCCCTTCCACCTTGGTGTGCAACCCGCAACCACCGAAGAAATGATCCACCAGCCGGAACACCAGGCGCGCATCCAGCACCACCAGACCGGTGCCGCGCAGCGGGTTGAAACGCACCAGGTTCAGGCTGGTGGGCACATACAGCGAGTGCAGGTACTCACCGTACTTTTGGCTGCGAATGCCGCTGGCACTGACTTCGACGTCGCGCTTGAGCAGCTTGGCCAGGTTGCCCCGGGTCTGCCGCGCAAAGCGCTGGTTGATGGCCTCAAGGCCGGACATGCGGCCGCGCACCACATGCTGCTGGCTGGCCAGGTCGTAGGCGCGGGCGCCCACCTGCTCGGTGCGCGCGGTATCGTCAACCTCACCGGCGCTGACGCTGTCCAGCAGCGCATCAATCTCGTCCTGTGACAATAAGTCCTGCACGCCTGTCACTCTCCGTTGTCGCTGTCAGCATCGCGCTGCAGCTCAATCAAAATCTCGCCCGCGCGCGCCATGCGCCTGGCGATCAGCAGAATCTCCTGCCGTGCCGCCTCCCTGTCACTCATCCGCCGCGGGCCGCCGCTTTGCAGCGCGTGGCGCAGGCGCTCGGCCACCCTGCGCGGCAGATTGGCAAACACGCGCTGGCGCAGTGCCAGACTGCTGTCAGACAACGCCAGCGCCAGTGTCTGCAGAGAGATTTCCGCCAGCAGCGCGCGCAGGTCCTGGGCCTCGATAAACTGCAGGTCCTCGAAGACAAACATCAGCTCTTCGATTTCACCGCCCAATTCCTGGTCTTCGCGGCCGATACCATCCAGCACCCGCCCCTGCTCGGTGCCGGGCAGGTGCTTTAACACCGCTGCCAGCACGCGCCGCCCCGCCACCGACTTGCCCGGCAGTGTCGAGGCCGTGGCAAAACGCCGTTCGATCAGGCGATTAAGCTCCGTCAGCGCCGCCGGCTGCACGGTATCCAGCGCGGCCACGCGCATAGCGATATCCAGCCGCCGCTCCTGGGGCAGCAGCGTCAGTACTTCGGCGGCATGCTCGGCATCCAGATAGGCGACCACCACCGCCTGAATCTGCGGGTGCTCGCCGCTGATAAAATCAGCAATGGTGCGCGCGTCCAGCCAGCGCAACGTCTCCAGGCCACGGGTGTTGCCGTGAATGGCCACCCGCTCGAACAGCACGTCGGCGCGTTCCTCGCCCAGCGCGTCGACCAGCAGCTGGCGCAGCTCGCCGTCGGACCCCATGCCCAGCCCGGTAGCACTGGCGGCCTCGGCAAAGAAATCCTGCAGTGCGTCACTCAGCTGCTCGCGCTGTACCTGTTGCAGCGAGCCCATGGCACGGCTCAGGCGCTGTATCTCACGCGGCCCAAGCTGCTTCAGCACCGCCACCGCCTGTTCTCGTTCCAAGCTCATCAGCAACACGGCGGCTCGTTCAACCCGGGATAATTTCAGCTGTTGCGCCATTGCCATCTCACTCGCCACTGTTGATCCACTGCCTGAGTACCTGGGCGACGCGGGCCGGGTCCTGGGTCGCCATGCTGCGCAACTCTGCCAGCGCGTCGTCGTAGCTCAGCGCGGTCTGCGCTTCGCCGGGGGCTTCGGGCTGCGGGCGCACTGCGCCACTCACCGCGCCCTGAAGCAGGCGACGCCGCGACGAAATCGCCAGCAGCAGCGCCAGCAATACCGCCACGGTCAACCACGGTATCGCCCGCAGCAGCCCCTGACGCCAGTCTATCGCTTCAATTTCGGCAGGCTCGACGCCCTGAGCATCGACACCGTAGAAAGGAATCGTGGACACCACCAGCTGGTCGCGGCCGGCTACCGGCTCCAGCGCGCGCTTCACCAGCGCGGTGATGCCCTCCTCCCCCTGCTGCTGAACTGCCGGCGACTGGCTGTTCAGCACTAACAGCACGTTCAGCGGCGGGCGGCCACCGTCGGCGGCGGCCAGCTCCTGCAGGTGCAGGCGGTAACCGTGCTCACCCAGCAGCGGTGTCAACAGCGCCTGCAGGCGCTGGGCATAGACCGACTCAGTCGCGGCGACCAATATTGCGGGCAGCAACAGGCACAGGCACAGCGCGATTCGCCGCACCACCGCGCCATGCCAAACCGCCCGGCCCTGCTTGCTGCTCATGTCGCCACCCAATAACGCGTCAAATAATTATGCATCGCTCAAAAAACAGCCACCCTTTCATTAGAACCGCCTCTATTCGTCAAATTCTTGACGCAAAACAGGCGATTTGCAAGAACTACACGGGATTAGTGCAGGATACGGGCCAAGGGCGACGCCCGCTGAAAACGGTCGAGGTAACGATAAGAGAGCGGCAAAGGAAAACAAGGAGGCTGAGGGGCTGAGGCCTTCAGCCCCTGACGAAGCCCTCAGCTGGCGGCGGCTAGCGCCATGACTTGCGCCAAGAGACTTAAGCCGGCTAATAAATGGCAAAGCGTCCCGGCGCGGCGTGCCGCGGGTGCGCCGTATGCGCTAAAGGTTGACGGCCCTGATCTGGTCCAGAACTTCGCGCTCAATCTGCAGGTCGCTGAAGTTGAACAGCTCGGTATCGGCCAGCTGGGAGGGCGCGACGTTTTTGATGGCGGCAAAAATCGAGTCCAGGCGGCCGGGGTACTGGCGCTCCCAGTCCTGCAGCATCTGCTTGATCACCTGGCGCTGCAAATTCTCCTGGGAGCCGCAGAGGTTGCAGGGAATGATCGGGAACTGCTTGCAGTCGGCGTAGGCCGCCAGGTCCTTTTCCTTGCAGTAAGCCAGCGGGCGGATGACCACGTTGCGGCGGTCGTCGCTGAGCAACTTGGGGGGCATGGCCTTCATCTTGCCGGCGAAGAACATGTTGAGAAACAGGGTTTCCATGATGTCGTCGCGGTGATGGCCCAGGGCGATCTTGTTGGCGCCAATCTCCTCGGCAAAGCCGTACAGGGAGCCGCGGCGCAGTCGCGAGCACAGGCCGCAGGTGGTCTTGCCCTCGGGTACCACCGATTTGACGATGCTGTAGGTGTCCTTTTCCAGGATGTGGTACTCGATGCCCAGCTCAGAGAGGTACTCGGGCAGCACTTCCTCGGGAAAGCCCGGCTGCTTCTGGTCCAGGTTGACCGCCACCAACTCGAAATCCACCGGCGCGTTCTGCTGCAGGTTTATCAGGATGTCGAGCATGCCGTAGGAGTCTTTGCCGCCGGACAGGCACACCATGACCCGGTCGCCGGCCTCGATCATGTTGTAGTCCTCGATGGCCTTGCCGACATTGCGCCGCAGCCGCTTTTGCAGCTTGTTGAACTCGGTCTTTTCCTTTTTGGACAATTCCTGCATGGCCTGAATACCCGGGGCTTTCTGAAGGGGGCGTATTGTAGCGGCAATTGAACGGAATTTCGCCATCATCAACGCGGCGCAAGGCGCAGCGGCAGTGGAAATTGTGCCCCTGGGTGTCTATCATAAGCCCCCGCCAAACAACGGCCCGAGGCGTTGTGCCGGCCAATCCGCCCTGCGCGGACAGCCTGGCTCCGCGGCCCTATCCAGGCCAGGGTGACAATCGGCAAGTGCAATCCGCTGCCGGTGGCGTAACCCGCTCAAGAACCCGACATTCACCAATCACAGGAATCACAGACCATGAAACAACCCGTTCGCGTCACCGTTACCGGTGCGGCCGGCCAGATCGGCTACGCTCTCCTCTTCCGCATTGCCTCTGGCGCCATGCTCGGCGACGACCAGCCCGTGATCCTGCAACTGCTGGACATCACCCCGGCTCTGGACGCGCTGCAGGGTGTGAAAATGGAACTGGATGACTGCGCCTTCCCGCTGCTGGCCGACGTCATCTGCACCGACGACCCGAACGTGGGCTTCAAAGACGCCGACTATGCCCTGCTGGTAGGCGCCCGTCCCCGCGGCCCCGGCATGGAGCGCAAGGACCTGCTGGAAGCCAACGCCGCCATCTTCTCGGTACAGGGCAAGGCGATCAACGACAACGCCAGCAAGAACATCAAGGTGCTGGTTGTCGGCAACCCCGCCAACACCAACGCCCTGATCACCCAGCGCAACGCGCCGGATATCGACCCGCGCAACTTCACTGCCATGATGCGTCTGGACCACAACCGCGCCAAGACCCAACTGGCACAGAAGACCGGCACCACCGTCACTGACGTGACCAACATGACCATCTGGGGCAACCACAGCGCCACTCAGTACCCGGATCTGTTCAACGCCAAGGTCAAGGGCGAAGCCGCCATCTCCCTGGTTGACCAGGAATGGTACGAGAACGACTTCATCCCCACCGTGCAGCAGCGCGGCGCCGCCATCATCAAAGCGCGCGGTGCCTCTAGCGCCGCTTCCGCTGCCAACGCCGCCATCGACCACATGCGCAGCTGGGCGCTGGGCACCGAGGGTGACGACTGGGTGAGCATGGGCGTGTACAGCGACGGCAGCTACGGCATTGCCGAAGGCCTGATCTACTCCTTCCCCTGCCGCTGCAAAGACGGCGACTGGGAAATTGTTCAGGGCGTAGAAGTCGGTGAGTTCAGCCAGGCCAAAATGAAGGCCACCGAGCAGGAACTGACTGAAGAGCGTGACGCTGTTCAACACCTGCTGCCGTAAGGGCGAGTCGGACGTCGGAAGTCTGACGTCGGAAGTCCGACGTCGGATGCGAAAAGGCCACCGCTTGCGGTGGCCTTTTTTTGTTTCGGACAGAAAAGCTGAAACACGCGAGACGGGAGACGCAAAAGCAGCTCACCACAGAGGACCACAGAGAAAAGTCGAAATTACTAGCCAAGCCAAACGTAGGTCCGCATAAGCGCTTTCTCAGCGTTGCGGACGTCTGCCGGCAACTCGAAGCACTGCTGGCGTCAGCGTGACCTGCGAGCGCAGCGAGTGCTGTGGTCGTTCCGGCGAACTATCCGGTGCGCACAGCGCACCCTACGCGGCTTCGCAGCAAAACTGTAGGGTGCGCCGCGCGCACCGATTTTGCGTCTCGCCGTTAGCGTCAGACGTCCGACGTCCGACCGCTTTTAGGCGTCTCCCGTCCAGCGTCAGGCGCCCCCCACTCCTCCGCTCCCGGCCCCAGCGGCTGACCGTAGCTGAATTCCACCGCATTGCC
>JBFHRT010000044.1:0-9712 GCA_041591575.1 Spongiibacteraceae bacterium | reverse complement strand
GACGCAGAATACCGTGGTCAGCAGCGCCGCCGGCAGCACCGGCACAAAACCGTAGTCGTGGATGCTGACGTAGATCCAGGAGGCGCCGGCCAGAAACAGACCGCTGCCGAAGCTCCAGCCGCGGCGAAAGGCCTGCTTGGGTGTGCAGTCCTGTAACCCAAGCACCAGCGCGGCCAGGGCCAGCGGCGCAGCCCACCACCAGTTAAAGGGGGCAAAGCTCAGGGCGATGGCGGCGCCGGCCAGCGCCAGGGCGCCGTGCAACAGCCAGGGGCGGGCGGCAGTGGTTAGGGGCATGGAGGAGATTCCGCGGGCGCTGGTGGTCATGGGTGTTTTCGTTATGGGGCCGCGGCCAATGGTAGCGGTTGTTGGCGATAGCGGCTAGCGGGACAGTCGGCGCGTAGGTCAAACTTTTGCGGTGTGTCATTGCGAGGAGCCGCAGGCGACGCGGCAATCGCCATCAGCCAAGGTGCCGCCCTATGAGATCGCCGCGTCGCAAAAAGCGCTCCTCGCGATGACGGGTTTTCTCGGTGCCGGGTAATTCACCCGTCATTGCGAGGAGTGGGGCCGCGCTGTTCAGCGGTGCCGCGACGCGGCAATCTCAACCAGGTTGGCAGAGCGCCCGGAGAAATCACCAGGTTGAGGAAAAGCGCTGTGCGCGATGACGAGCATTTGATGCGTGGAAATCTGTTCACGCTTTGGGACTTACACCAGCTTCAACCTGCGCATCAGCGGCGTCACCGTGGTGCCCTGCACTAGCAGCGAAAACAGCACCACGCCAAATACCATGGCCTGTATCGTCCACCAGTAGTCCAGCGTCACCGGCAGCGACAGCACCAGGGCGATGCCGATGCTGCCGCGCAGCCCACCCCACACCAGCAGCGGCCGCCAGGCGCCGGGCAGGGCCTGGCCCAGTGCCGCCGACAGGTAGCTGGCGCCGTACACCGACACCACCCGAGCCAGCAGCGCGGCGGCGATGGCGATAAGCATCGCCAGCCAGCGTTCGCTGAACATCGCGGGAGTGATCACCAGCCCCATCAGCGTGAACAGTAGCGCGTTGAAGCCCTCGCCCAGCCAGGCCCAGGTGGCCTCGGTGTCGCGCAGGCTGGCGTGGGCGGCGCGCTGGAGCAGCGCCCGCGCCACCAGCGCGCAGCCCATCACCGCCATGATGCCGGAGACGTGCAGCAGGTGCTCGCCGATATAAAAGCCGGCGTAGGCGCACAGCACCAGCACCAGGTTGGCGGCCGGCGCCTCGCGCAGCGCCCACACCAGACCCGCGCCGGCCAGGCCCAGCAGCGCGCCAACCAGCAGGCCGCCGGCAAACACTTCGGCAAAACGCAGCAGCGCGGCGCCGGCGTCGAAGGGGGCGCTGGCATCCAGCGCGATGTTTAACATCAAACCGAACAGCACCACCGCAGTAGCATCGTTGAACAGGCTCTCGCCCTCTACCACGGTGCCCAGCTCCGGCGGCGCGCCACTGGCCTGCAGCTGGGACACCACCGACACCGGGTCGGTGGCGGCGAGGATGGCGCCGGTGAGCAGAGCGGCAATCCAGGGAAAGCCGGTGGGATGGTTGATGCCATAGTAAACGCCGGTGGCGGCGGTCAGTGTCGACAGCAGCAGCCCCAATACCGCCAGCAGCAGGATGGGTAGCAGGTAGCGGCGTAGCAGTTGCGGGCGGATATGCCAGGCAGCCTGGAAAATCAGCGGCGGCAGGATCACGTAGTACACCAGGTCCTGCACATTGTGGGCGCGGATGCCGGTGTCCACGCCCAGCTGCGGAATCAGCAGGCCGGCAGCGAAGCCCATCAGCAGGCAGCCCAGGGTCTTGTCCAGCGGGCTGATGCGTGCCAGCAGCAGTCCGGCCAAGGCCAGGCCGAACAGCATCAGCGCCTGGCCGGTGACGGTAACAATATCCATGGCTGGCCCCTGCGTTGCGGCGTCAGCCTAAGTGTAGTTGTTGGGCGCGGCTTCAGTCTGTGCGGTCGGAAGCAAGGTACTCGGGCCGCGGCTCGCGGCTGGGATAGACCGCTTCCAGCGGCTCGGGCACGCCGCGGGCATTGACCAGCTGCACGTGGCGGCGGCTGAGCTCACGGGCCTCGGGCACGCCGCAGGCGTGGGCGATAACGCCCACCTCGTGCATCAGGTTGCGGGCGTACTGGGCCACCCGCGCGGCCTTGTCGGCGGGCACCAGGCCGCGTTGCAGCTCGGGGTCGTGGGTGGTGATGCCGGTGGGGCAGGTGTTTTTATTGCACTGCAGCGCCTGGATGCAGCCCAGCGCGAACATGAAGCCGCGGGCGGAATTGATGAAATCAGCACCCACACACAGCGCCCAGGCGACATCGGCGGGGTTGATCAGCTTGCCTGAGGCCACCACCTTGATGCGCTCGCGCAGGCCGTATTCCACCAGCTTGTCCACCACCAGCGGCAGGCTGTGGCGGATGGGCAGGCCGACGAAGTCGATCAAACTCTGGGGGGCGGCGCCGGTGCCGCCGTCGCCACTGTCCACGGTGATGAAGTCGGGGGCGTAGTCCAGGCCGCGCTGGCGGATGCGCTGGCACAGCTCGTCGAGCCAGGCGGCATCGCCGATCACCGCCTTGAAGCCGACCGGCTTGCCGGTGAGCTCGCGGATGCGGGCGATGCGTTCCAGCAGCGCGTCGATGCTGCGGATGTCGCCGTGGCCGTTGGGGCTGATGGAGTCCTGGCCGGCGGGAATGCCGCGGATGGCAGCGATCTCGTCGGTGACCTTGGCGCCGGGCAGGATGCCGCCCTTGCCGGGCTTGGCGCCCTGGCTGAGCTTGAGCTCGAACAGCCGCACTTGCTCGTGGGCGGCGATCTCGCGCAGCCGGTCTTCGCAGAGGCGGCCGTTAGCGTCGCGCAGGCCGTAGTTGGCGGTGCCGATCTGGAACACCAGGTCGCAGCCGCCCTCCAGGTGATAGGGCGACAGCCCGCCCTCGCCGGTGTTGAGCCAGATGCCGGCGTCGCGGGCGCCGCGGCTCAGTGCGGTGACCGCCGGGCGCGAGATGGCCCCGTAGCTCATGGCCGAGATATGGAACACGCGGGTGCTGGTGTAGGGCTGCTCGGCGTAACCGGCACCGATGGTGACGGCGCGGGTGTCGGTGGCGTCCTCGCTGAGGGTGGGGAACAGGCAGTTGAGGAAGATCAGCTCGTTGGCCTGGTTCAGCGGCCGGGTGGAGCCGAAGGCCACGGTGGTGTCGACGTTCTTGGCGGCGCGGTAGACCCAGCTGCGCTGGGCGCGGTTAAAGGGCAGCTCCTCGCGGTCCTGGGCGAAGAAGTACTGGCGGAAAAACTCGCCCAGGTGTTCAAACAGATAGCGGAAGCGGCCGATGACGGGGTAGTTGCGGCGAATGGCGTGGCGGGTCTGGCGAACGTCGCTGACATAGAGCCAGGCCAGCACCAGCAGGCCGAGGCCGATGGCGCAGATAAAGCTCAGCGCGCCGATTTCCAGGACACGCAGCGCGGTGTGCTGCAGCCAGTCGGTGGAAGCTTGCTCCATGGACGCCTCGTTGTGTTATTGATCTTGGCAGTGGCGTGTGGCGCACCCGGGCGGGTGCGCCTGGTCGAGTACGCGGTGAGAGCGTCAGGCGCTCTCGGGCTCGGACTCCATCACCCGCATGCGCAGCAGGTGAATCTGGCGGTTGTCGGCGTTGATCACCTTGAACTCGTAGTCGCCGATATGGGCGATCTCGTTGCGCGCCGGCAGGTGGCCGAATTTCTGCAGAATGATGCCGCCGACGGTGTCGAATTCTTCGTCGCTGAGTGCCGCCTGGAAGGTCTCGTTGAAATCCTCGATGGGCGTCAGCGCCTTGACGATGTAGTCGTTATCGGCAATCTTGCGAATGTAGGCGTCACTGTCCTCGTCGTATTCGTCTTCGATATTGCCGACGATCTGCTCCAGCACATCCTCGATGGTGATCAGCCCGGCGACGCCGCCGTACTCGTCTATCACCACCGCCATGTGATTGCGCTTCTCGCGGAAGTCGCGCAGCAGCACATTGAGGCGCTTGCTCTCCGGCACCAGGGTGGCCGGGCGCAGCAGCTTGTGAATGTTGAAGTGCTCGCCCTGGCCCTGCAGCAGTTGCGGCAACAGGTCCTTGGCCAGCAGGATGCCCAGCACCTCGTCGGCATTTTCGCCCACCACCGGGAAGCGCGAGTGGGCGCTCTTGATGATGACGTTGAGCATCTCGTCCAGTGGCTGCTCGGCCTTGAGCACCACCATCTGCGGACGCGGAATCATGATTTCCCGAGCCTGCATGTCGCCGACGTGCATGGCGCCTTCGATGATGGTGAGCGCGTCGCTGTCGATGACTTCGCTCTGCTGGGCAGCGCGCAGCAGGTCCAGCAGTTCGTCGCGGCTCTTGGGCTCGGTGGAAAAGGCGTTAGCTATGCGTTCGATCCAGGATTTATCTCCCGGATCGTGACTTCGGTCTTCACTCATGAGTTCGGGTGCTGTCCTCCTGTATTACCCGTTGAGCTTTCTTGTTTGGCCGCATGTTCGCCAGCGTGGTGTTCGCAATGGTAAGGATCGGCGAATCCCAGTTTTTCAAGGATGGCCGTCTCCAGTGCCTCCATGATTTCGGCCTCGGCGTCCTCGATGTGGTCGTAGCCGAGCAGGTGGAGTGTACCGTGTACGGTCATGTGCGCCCAGTGGGCAATTTCAGCCTTGTCCTGCTCGACGGCCTCGCGCCGTACTACCGGCGCGCAGATCACCAGGTCGCCCAGCAGCGGCAGCTCCAGCTCCGGGGGCAGGTCGGCGGGAAAAGACAGCACATTGGTGGGGCCGGCTTTGCCGCGGTAGCGACTGTTGAGCTCGGCGCTCTCGGCCTCATCGACAATGCGAATGCTGAGTTCGGACTCGACGCGGGACTCGCCAACAGCAGCCTCGATGGCCTGCTGCGCCCATCGGTGAAAGTCCTCGTCGTCGGGGGTGGCGCCGTCGTCGCAGGCGCGCTGAATATCGACGCCGTTCATTTGCTGCGTTTTTTGTCGATGGTCTTCTTGTCGATGGCCTTGGCGTCACCGTTAAAGGCTTCATAGGCTTCGACAATGCGCTGTACCAGTGGGTGGCGAACCACGTCCTTGGCCTGGAAGTAGGTGGCACTGATGCCGTCGACCTCCGACAGCACATTGAGCACATGGGTCAGTCCCGAGGGCGTGCCCTTGGGCAGGTCGATCTGGGTGGCGTCGCCGTTGACCACCGCGGTGGAGCCGAAGCCGATGCGGGTCAGGAACATCTTCATCTGCTCGCGGGTGGTGTTCTGGGCCTCGTCGAGAATGATAAAGGACTCGTTCAGCGTGCGGCCGCGCATATAGGCCAGCGGCGCGATCTCGATGATGCCGCGCTCGATCAGCTTGTTGACGGTGTCGTCACCGAGCATCTCGAACAGCGCGTCGTACAGCGGCCGTAAATAGGGGTCCACCTTCTGCGCCAGGTCGCCGGGCAAAAAGCCCAGCTTCTCGCCGGCCTCCACCGCCGGGCGCACCAGCAGGATGCGCTGCACCTGATTGGCCATCAGCGCTTCCACCGCGCAGGCCACCGCCAGGTAGGTCTTGCCGGTACCGGCGGGGCCGACGCCGAAATTGATGTCGTGCTGCTGAATGGCGCGCACATAGGCCTGCTGGTTCTTGCCGCGCGGCTTGATGGTCTTTTTCTTGGTGCGGATGATGGTGATCGGCGCCACGCTGGCCTGATTGTCGGTCAGCGATTCCAGTCCCGCCTGCTGCAGGTGCAGGTGCACCGTTTCCGGCGACAGGTGGGTGCCGCTGCAGCACTCGCGATATAGCTGGCGCAACAGGCGCTCGCCGGCGTCGACACTGGCGCTGCTGCCTTCCAGCTGGAAAGTATTGCCGCGCGCAGCAATCGTCAGCGCCAGGCGCTCTTCGATGATTTGCAGGTTTTGGTCGAATTGCCCGCAGAGTTCAGCTAGCAGCTGATGGTCATTGGGTTCCAGGGTGAGAACTTGTTGGGTCAGGGCTGTGGTCAATGGTCACCGAACCGGCCGCGAGGCGGCTGCATACACACTATTAGGATATACCGAGTTTTCCGTGCCGCAAAATCTCTTAGTGCGGGCACAGTTCGCCGCGCAGTGAGTTGGGCAGCGCCTCGAGAATGGTTACGTCGGCAAACTCTCCGATAAGTGCATGATTATCGGAGTAAAAATTGACGACGCGATTATTTTCCGTACGCCCCTGCAGCTGCCCCGGGTCCTTCTTGGAGACACCGCTGACCAGGATGCGTTGGGTGGAGCCCACCATCTGCCGGCTGATGCGCTGGGCATGCTGATTGATGCGCTGCTGCAGGATCTGCAGGCGCTGCTTTTTCTCTGCCTCGGGGGTGTCGTCGGGCAATTGCGCCGCCGGGGTGCCGGGGCGGGCGCTGTAGATAAAACTGAAAGAGGTGTCGAAGCCAATGTCGCCGATCAGCGCCATGGTGTCGGCAAAGTCCTGCTCGGTCTCGCCGGGGAAGCCGATGATAAAGTCCGAGGAAATGCTGATATCGGGGCGGATGGCGCGCAGTTTGGCGATCTTGGCGCGGTATTCGTCGGCGACATGACCGCGCTTCATCGCCGCCAGGATGCGGTCGGAACCGCTCTGCACCGGCAGGTGCAGGTGGCTGACCAGCTGCGGCAGTTCGCGGTAGGCCTCGATCAGCGCGTCGCTGAACTCCACCGGGTGCGAGGTGGTGTAGCGGATGCGCTCGATGCCGGGCACCGCGGCCACAAAGTGCAGCAGCTCGGCGAAATCGATGATCTCGCCCTGGTGGTTCTCGCCGCGGTAGGCGTTGACGTTCTGGCCCAGCAGGTTGACCTCTTTCACGCCCTTGGCGGCCAGCTGCGCCACCTCGGCAATGACGTCGTCAAAGGGCCGGCTCACCTCTTCGCCGCGGGTGTAGGGCACCACGCAGAAGGTGCAGTACTTGGAGCAGCCCTCCATCACCGACACAAAGGCGCTGGGACCGTCGACGCTGGGCTCGGGCAGGCGGTCGAACTTCTCGATCTCGGGGAAGGTCACGTCCACCAGAATGGGGCCGTCGGGCTTGCGCGCGCTGATCATGTCCGGCACCCGGTGCAGGGTCTGCGGACCAAAGATCACGTCTACATAGGGGGCGCGCTTGCCGATGGCATCGCCCTCCTGGCTGGCCACGCAGCCGCCGACGCCGATCACCAGGTCGGGGTTCTTGTCCTTCAGCTGCTTCCAGCGGCCCAGCTGGTGAAACACCTTCTCCTGGGCTTTTTCCCTGATAGAACAGGTGTTTAGCAGCAGTACGTCGGCTTCTTCGGGGTTGTCGGTGGGCTCCAGATTGTGGCTGACCCCCAGCAGATCCTGAATGCGAGCGGAGTCGTATTCATTCATCTGGCAGCCGTGGGTCTTGATGTAGAGCTTTTTCGCCTTCTCGGCCATAACCGGAGCCCGCAAAACTTGTCTAAAAAATGGGCGGGTATTATAGCGGCGCCAGCGGCGAAAACCCAGAAAAACGCGGCGGTTGGGCGCATAATATGCTAGCATTCGCGCCCCTGAAACACGGCAACCGACGCCCGCGCGGCGGGTGGAATGACTATGGCCAAGACCCCAATCTACAAAGTGATTTTCCACAACCAGGGCCAGGTGTACGAGGTCTACGCCCGGGCCATCTACCAGAGCGACATGTACGGCTTTGTCGAAGTGGAGGAGTTTGTCTTCGGCGAGCCCGGTCAGGTGATCGTCGACCCCGCCGAGGAAAAGCTCAAGAATACCTTTGCCGGCGTGATCCGCTCCTATATCCCCATGCATGCCATCGTGCGCATCGACGAAGTCGAAAAAGAGGGAGTCGGCAAAATCACCGACTCCAAGGGTGGTGATGGCAATATCCACCACTTTCCGATGATGCCCGGTCGCAGCAACCGCAGCGACGGCGAATAAGCTCGGCGCAACCTTCCCAGGTTACTTAATCTCCCCAGGCTAACAGCAGCTTATCCAGCAGTGCGTCGAGCTGCGCGCGCTCGCCCTCTGCAAGGGCGGCGAGCGCGGCCTCGTCCGCCGCGATCAGCTCCACCATGATGGCTTCGATACAGGCTTTGCCGCTGTCGGCCAGCTGCACCAGCTGGCTGCGACCGTCCTCGGGGTTGGGTGGGCGCTCGATCAGGCCGCGGCGCTGCAGCCGCTGCAGGATCTTGCTGGTGCCGCCAGAGCTGATCAGCAGGGCGTTGCACAGTTCGGTGGGGCTCATGCGGTAGGGCGGTGGCTGGCGCCGCAGCGCCGCCAGCACCTCGAATTCGGCGGTCTGTAGAGCGTGCCGGTCCAATATGTCTTCCAGCAACTCCATCAGCAGGCGCTGCACGCGGTGGACACGCACGATGGTGGCAACGCTGTCGTTGCAGGACTCCGGCCAGTGCTGGCGTTTCTGGGTCAGCAACTCGCTAACCGATATGCGTTTGTCATCCATTCTCGGGTATCCGCGGTGTCGGGTAATTATTTTTGCGCAAATTTTATCTTGCTGGGAAGCTAAATGGCCAGTTATTATCTTTCCGGGAAGCTAAATTGACCGCTCGCGCCTCGCGCGAGACTGCGAGGTCCTATGACTCACCTGCGCCTGGCCCTGTTGCTGGCCACCGTATTTGCCCTGTCGCCGCTGGCCATCGACACCTACCTGCCGGCCATGGCGGCAATGGCTGCCGACCTGCAGGCGGCGCCCGCCGACATCGCCGTCACCATCAGCATTTACATTCTCGGGCTGGCGCTGGGGCAGTTTGTGGGCGGTCCGCTGTCGGACCTGCGCGGGCGGCGCCCGGTGATGCTGGTGGGATTGGTCATTTTCGCCGCCGCCAGTGCCCTGCTGGCGCTGAGCGAGACCCTGCCGCTGCTGTGGGGCGCGCGTTTTGTGCAGGCGGTCGGCGGCGGCATGGCGGCGGTGGTGGTGCCGGCGGTGGTGCGCGATCGCACCGAAGGGCGGGAAACCGCCAAGCTGTTCGCGCTGCTGGGCCTGATCATGATCAGCGCGCCGGCACTGGCTCCATCCATCGGCACGCTGCTGCTGCATGTGAGTGGCTGGCGCAGCATCTTTGTGTTTCTGGCGGTGTACGCGCTGCTGGCGCTGGCGCTGATCGCCGTTTTCTTGCCGACGGCGGCGGGCGGCGCGCCATCCAGCGGCAATAGCGAGCCATTGCTGGCGCGCTACCGCCATGTGCTGGGCCACCGCGTCGCCATGGGCTACTTGCTGGCTCAGGCGCTGGCTTTCAGCTGCATGGCGGTGTTTCTGGCCCACGCCTCCACGGCCTATATCGGCTTTTTTCAGCTCAGTGAAACGGCGTTCTCGGCGCTGTTTGCCGCCAATGTCGGCGCCATGGCCGCGGTCAACCGCCTCAACAGTTTTCTGCTCAACCGCTTCGAGCCGCCACGGCTATTGCACTGGGCGCTGTGCCTGCAGGCCGGCGCCTGCCTGGGGCTGCTGCTGGCAGTGCAGACCGGCGCCGGCCTGTGGCTGGTGGCGCCGATGATCATGCTGGCGGTGGGTGCCCTGGGCGGCATCGCCGCTAATTCAGCCGCCAGCTGTCTGCACTATTTTCCACGCCACAGCGGCATCGCCTCGGCGCTGCTGGGTACCGCCCAGTATCTGCTGGCGGCGCTGATCAGCGGTGTTTCCACCCTGTTTATCGACGGCAGCCTGTGGCCGTTGGCGCTGGGTATGGCGCTGAGTTCGGTACTGGCGCTGCTGGTG
>JBFHRT010000043.1:0-9718 GCA_041591575.1 Spongiibacteraceae bacterium | reverse complement strand
GGCAGGAAGTCGCCCAGGCCTTCCACCTCCATGAACACGGAGACGCGGTTGCCGTCGAATACCGGGCCGTTCTTCAGCTTGTAGCCGGGCACGTATTTCTGCACCTCGACAATCATGTCATTGATCGACTGGGTGATGGCAGCCTGGTCGGGCTCGCCTTCGGTCAGGCAGTGAATGGTGTCGCGCATCATCAGCGGCGGCTCTGCCGGGTTGATGATGATGATGGCCTTGCCCTTGTCGGCGCCGCCCACTTCCTCGATACCACCGGCGGTGGTGCGGGTGAACTCATCAATGTTCTTGCGGGTGCCGGGGCCAGCAGACTTGGAACTGACCGTGGCCACGATTTCGGCGTAGGTCACTTTCTGCACGCGCGATACCGCCGCCACCATGGGAATGGTGGCCTGGCCACCACAGGTCACCATGTTGACGTTCATAGCCTTGGCAGCCACGGCGTCAGTCAGGTTGACCGGCGGAATGCAGTAGGGGCCGATGGCAGCCGGGGTGAGATCGATCATCACCGCGCCCTTCTCGTTGACCTTGCGGGAGTTTTCCGCGTGCACGTAGGCAGAGGTCGCGTCGAAGCAGATCTGAACGCCATCCTCTTCCATGAAGGGCAGCATGCCGTCCACACCTTCAGCGGTGGTCTTCAGCCCCAGCTCTTGGGCGCGAGCCAGACCGGGAGAGTCAGGCACTACGCCCACCATCCACACCGGCTCGATCACGTCCGAGCGCAGCGCTTTCATCAACAGGTCGGTACCGATGTTACCGGGGCCGATAATGGCCGCTTTGATCTTTTCAGACATAGCTCACTCTCTCTTACGCAACTAATGCCCGGACGGAACCGGGCCTATAAACTCATTATCCGCCTGTTTGCCCAGCAGATACATCTTCCATTCAGACGAACTGGCAGCTGGCGGTGCCGATACCGTGCAGTTCCAGCTTCATTTTGTCGCCGGCCACCACGTCTTCCAGCGGCACCAGCGAGCCCGACAGGATCACCTCACCGGCCTTGAAGGGAATGTCGTACTTGCCCAGGGTGTTGGCCAGCCAGGCCACAGCGGTGAGCGGGTTGCCCTGTACCGCGCTGCCCAGGCCCTCACTCAGCAGCTCGCCGTTCTTGTAAACGGTGATTTTCAGCTGCGCCAGGTCGAAATCGCGCGGGTCGGCCTTGCCCTCGCCCAGCACATACACGCCGCAGGAGGCGTTGTCGGCAACGGTGTCCTGGATCTTGATGTTCCAGTTGTCGATACGTGAATCGACAATTTCAAAGCAGGGCATGATGTAGTCGGTGGCGTCGAGCACATCCTGCTCGGTGACGCCCGGACCCACCAGGTCTTTTTTCAGCTTGAAGCCGATCTCGGCCTCGGCGCGGGGCTGGATCAGGTTGCCGGCCACCGGAATGTCGGCGCCCTCAGGGTATTCCATGGCATCGGTGAGGAAACCAAAGTCAGGCTGGTGTACGCCCAGCATCTCCTGCACCACCTTGCTGGTGACGCCGATTTTCTTGCCGACGACTTTTTCGCCGTCGTCACCGAGGCGGCGCTCCAGCATCCGCAGCGAGATGTAGTAGGCGTCATCAATGGTGATGTCGCTCTCGCGCTCGGTAAAGGGCACCAGCGTTTTACCGCTGCGCAGCGCCGTGTACAGTTCGTCGCCCAGTTGTTCGCGTTTTTGCTGATCCATTCTGTCCTGTCCGTGAAGTCTTGCCCGTATGCTCGAGCTTTAACCGTTTTTGAGGAAGTCGAGGGTATAGCGGTTAAACATCTCGCGATGCTCCACCATCACCCAGTGGCCGCATTCGGACACCAGCACCATGCGGATATTGCTGCAGTTTTTCGACAGCTTCATGATGCCGGTCTCGGGCATCATCTTCTCGTTCATGCCCCAGAAAGCGAGGATGGGGCAGCTGAGCTCGCCCAGCCGCTCTTCCATATTGGGCACCACCATGGTGTTGATGACCTGGGTGTTCTGCTGCTGGAAAATGCCCCAGCGCTCGTCCACCAGCTGCTGGTCCACCACCTTGTCATCGTAGACCAGGCCGCGCTTGATGAATTCGGCCAGTTTGTCCTTGTCGGGACCGCCGGTAAACACCTCTTTCATCACCGCCATGCCGGGCATGGTGAAGTAATCGGGCTGGTTCTCGATACCGCCGGGTGCCATCAGCAGCAGCTTGTCGACATTGGCGGAGTAGTCCAGGGTGAACTTGAGGGCAATGGCGCCGCCCAGCGAATTGCCGATCAGGGTGTAGCTGTCGACATCGATGGCGTCCAGGGTCTGCTTGACGCACTCGACGAAGAAATCCAGGTGGTACTCGACGTCGTCGGGCTTGTCGGAGTAACCGTAGCCGATCAGGTCCGGCACGATCACCCGGTAGCCATTATCCGCCAGAAACGGGTAGTTGAACTTGAAGTTGCTGTGGCCGCTGGCGCCAGAGCCGCTGCCGTGCAGAAACACCACCACCGGGCCTTCACCCTGATCCAGGTAGTGAATGCGATGGCCGTTGGGCAGATCAACATACTTCCCTTCCGGCAGTCCGGGTACCAGTGCCATGCTCTTCTCCTTGTCCAACTCGCCCTGAAATGTGCAGCGTTAGAATACGACCACTCCCGCAGAAGCGGGAGTGGTGAGGTACAACAATGGCTCCCTCGCGGGAGCGCGACTTACAGGTTGAGGTCGGTGTTATCCAGACCGAACTGTACGCCGCCGAAGTTGTTGCTGTAGAGATTGGTGTTGTTGGCTACGTGCGCCTGGCTGGCCATAATGTCCAGGTGGCGCTCGAGTACGCCGTGGCCCAGGAAGATGGCCTTGCTGCCGCTGGCCTTCATCATCTTGGCGCTGAGCTCGGCGCAGCGGTCAGCCACCACCGCCGAGTCGTAACGGTAGCGAACGCGATCCTCGATGGGGATGGGCTGCCCGGCTTTGGCGCAGTCCAGCATGTGGTCGAAGTTGGCGAACATCACCCGCTTCATCTCTTCGATGGCGGTTTTCACCTCGGCGGCCAGCTTGCGCGCGAAGGGGTCATCGATCATCTTGGCGGGGCCGACCACGCGGGTCTTGGCCACTTCGATGAAGGACTTCAGTGCGCCTTCCAGCGCACCCAGGGTGCCGGTGCACACCGCGCGTACGAACACCTGGCCGAAGGGCAGGCGGAAAACCGGGGCGTCGTTAACGGCATTGCCGGGGTTGTCGCAGTTGAAGCCGTCCAGCAGCTTGTGGGTGCGGTGCTCGGGCACGAAGGCGTCGACCACTTTGATGTCCTGGCTGCCGGTGCCTTTCAGGCCCACCACGTTCCAGGTGTCGATGATTTCGTAGTCGGCGCGCGGCACCAGGAAGGTGCGGTAGTTGCGCATATCGAAGGGAGCGCCCTCTTCCGGTACTACCGCGCCCAGGAAGACCCAGTCACAGTGCTCGGAACCGCTGGAGAAACCCCACTGGCCGCTCAGCTTGTAGCCGCCGTCAACCTTGGTGACCTTGCCCACCGGGGCGTAGGAGGAGGAGATCAGAGTCGTGGGGTCGTCGGCCCACACGTCCTGGGCCGCCTGGTCGTCGAACAGTGCCAGCTGCCAGTTGTGCACGGCCACCACGCCCAGTACCCAGGCGCTGGACATGCAGGCCTCGGCGATCTTGAGCTGTACGGCGTAGAATACCTGCGGGTCCAGCGCGTAGCCGCCCCACTGCTTGGGCTGCAGGATCTTGAAGAAACCTGCTTCCTGGAATTCCCGGATAGTTTCGTCGGGGATGCGGCGCAATTCCGCGGTTTTTGCAGAGCGCTCCTCCAGCACCGGCTGCATGGCCGTGGCCTTGGCCAGCAGCTCCTGAGCCAGCGGGGAGTTCAGTCCTGTGTCTTGAGTGACTACCATTCCACCGTCCAAAGCCTTTACCTCCACAAAAATTCTGTCGCAAAGGCTTGGATTCTAACCAATCGGCAAACGGCGACCATAGTCCAAATGGGTCATATTCAAGGCCATCGAGGCCGTGCTAGGCGCCCCAGGACATTGAAAACTGTCAGGGAATCAGGGCCTTAAGCGCCACTTCGGCCACCGTGAGATCGTCCTCAGTGGAGGCCCCGCCGACGCCAATGGCGCCGATCAGGCGGCCATCTGCGCGTATCGGCAGGCCGCCGCCGAGCAGCGTCATACCGCCCAGGGTGGCCACCGAGACCAGGTTGGGCAGGTTGTCGAGCATCATCTGTCCCAGCTCGCCACTGCCCAGCCCCATCAGCGCCGCCCGCGCCTTGGCCTGGGTGGCCTCGATCACAATGGCCGGGGCGCCATCCATGCGGGCGAAGGCCTTGAGCATGCCCTCGGTATCCATCACCGCCACCCCCAGGGCCAGCCCGCGCTGGGCGGCCTCGGCTACGGCGGCATCCACCAGGCGCTGGGCGCCGACCGCGGAGATCTGGGTGTAGTTGACCGTGCTATTGCTGAAAGCGCTATCGCTCATGCTATTCGACCCTTTACTCAATCCTTCATTCAACCCTTTATTCGACAACGGCATCGCTAAAGGTGGTGATATCCCCCAGCATGGCGCGATGCGAGGGCGGCTGCTTGCCATCGATATCCACCACGCCGTATTCCTGGGCCAATTCGGCGCCGACCCAGACCTGGCCGGTGCGCGCCATCAGCTCGGGGTCGCGGGCCAGGGCATCGATGACACGGCCGGTAAATTCCGGCGACTCGGCGGTAGCCACCGCGTCGGCGTAGAGCTCAGGGTGCTCCTCGAACACCTGCATGCTGCGCTCGGTCTTGAGCAGGCCCATCCAGATGGACACGGCGCAGACATTGTGGGGCTTGAAGTCCACCGCCATGTCGTGGGCCATCTTGTCCACCGCCGCCTTGCCGGCGCCATAGGCCGGGCCGTGCATATAGCAGCGACCGCCGAAGGAGGAGGTGTTGACCACCAGGCCGGCGCCGGCCTTCAGCAGCAGCGGCGCCGCGGAGTAGCTGGCCACGTAGGTGGAGCGCATGCCCACATCGAGAATGGCTTGCAGCGACAGCGGCTTCTCCCAGAACGGACCCGGCAGCACCAGCTCCGGCGGCACGTAGAGGGCGTTGTTGACCAGGATGTCCAGCCTGCCCTGCTCGGCGTCAACGCGCTCGAACAACGCCTTCACCTGCTGGTCATCGGCGTGGTCACAGATCACGGCAATGCCGGTGCCGCTGCGACGGGTGATTTCCTCGGCGGTGGCGTAAACAGTGCCGGGCAGCGGCGCCTCGCCTTCGGTAGCGGTGCGGCCAGTGACATAGACGGTGGCACCGGTTTCCCCCAGCGCCAGGGCAATACCCTTGCCGGCGCCGCGGCTGGCGCCCGTCACCACGACTACGCGATTTTTATCCAGAGCCATGTGTTTCTCCTGTGTGAACCGGCGATAGTACTGCCTTTGCCGGCGAACCGCCTCACCCGAATGGATCAGCGCTAGCGCTCACCAGCGGCTTTCGACACCCCCATAACACATCGCAACGCATCAGCGACCCAAGCCCAGCAATTCATCGTCGAGAGTACGCACGGCGCGCGCTGGGAGCCGCCCGCCCGCTTCTGCCAAAGGCTGCCAGCGAGAACGGTGGAATTCCCCTCACCTTCAACTAGCTTTAAACATATAACCAGCTGTTGGCCTCATGACCAGCACAGCCTGCGTGGCCGCCGCTGGGCCAAAGAGCGCGTCTGCGGCAACAGGGGGAGACAAATGCACTGTCACTTTCTCCGGGCGACCGCCGCGAGGCCAGCGCCAAGGAGAAACCTAAGCACATGCAATGCGCCGGCCGCTAGCACCGCAACGCTGGTCGTTTGTCTGATCGTAGGCTGCGCCGGTACAACAGCTTGCCATCACAACGCCGCGCCCCCACCAGCGGCGGATGCCGCGGCGGTAATGCAAAAACCCCCACCTTCACGTTACGACACCAGCAGCGAGCAGTTGCTGGCCAGCGCTCCCACCTCCAACGCCGAGTTTCTGGCGCGGGCCCGGCAACTGGGCATGCAGTTACACGAAGACCATGTGGTGTTCGAGTTGCAGCTGGAAAATACCGCCGAGGAAAGCCAGCTGCGAACTGCGCTGGCAACGCAGGGTATCGGGGTTGGCAACCTCAGCAGCAAGTATCGACGCGCCACGGTGTTTGTGGGCGAGCCGCGCGCGCTGCGAGCGCTGGCGGACATTCACGGGGTGCGCCGCATTGTCGCCACCCGCGCACCCTACCGGAGGTAGACGGCCGTGCTCCGCAGCCTATCTGTAGTGTTGGCAGTACTGCTTTGCAGCCCCGCCCTGCTGAGCGCGGCGCCGGCAGACAAGCGCGAGGCGCAGTTGCGAGATTACGGCAGCCTGCGCCTGGACAGTAGCTTGCGTCAGCACATTGACCGCGCCCGCCGCGGCGTCGGTGCCGCCCCGCTGCAGGTGGAGGTGCTGCTGGAGCCCGGTGCAGCACTACCGCTGGCAGCGCTGCGCGAACTGCGGACAACACCGCTCTCCCACAGCGCCCGCCACCGCCGCGCCCTGCTCCAGGTCAACGATGCTCGCCTGCTGCCAGCGCTGGTATCGCTGCCCGGTGTGCAGGCCCTGCGCGCCGCGCCGCGGCGCTACCTGCGGGTTGGCGACGCCGAGAGCCGGGCGCCAGTCGCGCTCAATGCCGCCATGGCCGCCTCACAATTTCTGGTAGACGGCAGCGGCCAGACCATTGGCATTCTCTCCGACAGCTTCGCCCGCACCGCTGGCGTGCGCGACGCTAATACCAGCCCCCCACCCGGTCAGCCCGGTACCCTGCAAGGCAGCCTACCCCAGGACAGCGGCGACCTGCCGCCCAACGTTACGCTGTTCTCCGACCAGCTCGCCAGCGGCTCTGACGAGGGCGCCGCCATGGCTGAACTGATTCACGACATCGCCCCCGGCGCGGCCCTGGCCTTTCACGATGTCGGCTTCAGCGAGGTCGACTTCGCTATCGCCATCGATACCCTCTGTAGCAACGGCAACGCCAGCATCCTGGTCGACGACATCCTGTTTCTCGGCGAGGCCAACTATCAGGACGACCTGGTCGCCCAGGCGGCGGCCGACTGCGTGGCCCGCGGAATTCCCTTCTTCAGTGCCGCGGGCAACGAGGGTGACCAGGCCTATCGCTACAGCTTCCGCGATAACAACCCGAGCAATGACAGCAACGGCGGCGTCGTGCGTCAGGGCATCGACCTGCACAACTGGCACCCCGGCTCGGGCAATGACCCCTTTCTCGGCATCACCCTGCCGCCACTGGGCAGCATCGATGTGCTGCTGGAGTGGAATCAGCCCAATGACAGCATCAGCGCCGGCAACGGCGCCCAGATCGATCTGGACCTATACGCCACCACCGATCAGGACCTCGCCAACTTCAGCAACGGCAGCAATGTGGTGGCGGTCAGCGATACTTTTCAGGGCGATACTGGCGCGCCACTGGGTGACGCCTTCGAGTACCTGATCCTTAACAATACGTTGAACAGCCCGCGAACTTTCTACTTGGTGCTCGAGCATTACAGCGGCGAGCAGGACAGTATTCCGCAGTCGCCGACGACGCCGCTGGAATTTCGCATACTGCTGATTGCCGGGGTCACCGACAGCACGGAATACCCCTTCAATGGCCCGGTTATCTGGGGACACCCGGCCGCTGCCGGCGTGTTCGCGGTGAATGCCGTCCCCTGGTGGGAGGCGCCGGCCTTCGCACCCGGCTCATTTGGCCCCACCGCCGAGATCGACCCCGAGCCGTTCAGCTCCCGCGGTGGCAGCATTCCCGTGCACTTTGACCGCAACGGCAATTTTGCAGCGAGCAGCCGGCAGACACCGGCCTTCGCAGCCGTTGATGGCAACAACACCACGTTTTTCGGGGTTCCAAGCAGCTTGCTGCCGGCCATAGACGGGGAGCCCGACGGCATGCCCAATTTCTTTGGCACCTCTGCCGCAGCCCCCAATGCTGCCGCTGTCGCCGCACTGGTGCTGGAGCAAAATTCCGCGCTCAGCCCTGCGCAGCTGGGAGCCGTTCTCAGTGACAGCGCCGTCGATGTTCGCGGCGACCGCTCGGCTATCGGTGACGACGACGTCACCGGTGGCGGCCTGCTGGACGCCTTTGCTGCGATGCAGACAGCCAGTGGCGGCGGCTCGGGTGGAGGTGGGTCAGGCGGCGGATCTGGGGGCGGCTCGGGGGACAGTGAGCGCGAGCCTGGCGGAGGCAGTGGCGGTGGCGGTTGCTTTATTGCCACCGCCGCTTTTGGCACCGCGCTAGCGCCGGAGGTGCAGGTGCTGCGCGATTTTCGTGACCGGGTGCTGCTGCGCTATGCGCTGGGGCGGGCCTTTGTCGAGGCCTACTACCGCTACTCGCCACCGATCGCGGCGGTGATCGCCGACGACGCTTTTCTGCGCGGCGTGATGCGCTTGCTGCTGCGGCCCTTTATTTACGGCGTCAAACACCCAATGTGGGCACTGCTGGGAGTGGTGCTGGCAGTGTTAATACTGTCCCGGTTTATACGCCCGCGGTGAACGCCAGGCTTTAGGGTGCGCTGCAATGCTATTAACTTAGCGACGTAGGCCCGCATAAGCTTGCGTTGCGGGCGCTCGCCGGAAACGCTGAGAAGCGCTTATTCCGGCCTACAATTGAGATCGTAGCCGCAAGCGAGAACCTGAAAATTTCAGGGAGCGCCTTAAGTTAATGGCATGAAGATGCGCTGTGCGCACTGATTACCCCTGCCCAATACAATTTCCAGCAAACGGTGCGCGCAGCGCACCCGATGATGGAGGTGGAGCCCCTAACTCTCCGCCTGCCCACGCAGCTGCCGCTCGGGCGGCGGTGCGCCCACATGCGGCTCGCCGCGCTGGGCAGCCAGGCGCACCTGCTTTTCCCGCTCGCGGAAGCGCTCGCGCTGCTCCTCGCTCAGTTCGTCAAAGCAATGAGGGCAAGACACGCCGCGCTCGTAGTGCGGGCTGTTTTTGTCCTCGTCACTGATCGGGCGGCGGCAACCGTGGCACTGATCGTAGTCACCCTTGCTGAGGTCGTGGCGCACGGTGACGCGGTTGTCGAACACAAAACACTCGCCGCGCCACAGGCTCTGCTCCTCGGGCACCTCTTCCAGGTATTTGAGGATGCCACCCTCCAGGTGATACACCTCCTCAAAACCCTCCTGCTTCATAAAGGCCGAGGCCTTTTCACAGCGGATACCACCGGTGCAGAACATCGCCACTTTCTTGTGCTGGCCGGGGTCGTAGTTAGCGCGTACGTGCTCGGGAAATTCGCGGAAGGATTTGGTGTTCGGGTCCAGCGCGCCCTCAAAGCTACCGATTTCCACCTCATAGTGGTTGCGGGTGTCGATCACTAGCACCTCGGGATCGGCAATCAGCGCATTCCAGTCACGCGGTTTAACATAGGTGCCCACCACTTGGTTGGGGTCGATGCCCTCCACGCCCATGGTGACGATCTCGCGCTTCAGCTTGACCTTCATGCGGTAGAAAGGCTGGGATTCGTCGTAGGACTCTTTGTGGTGCAGATCGGCCAGCCGCTCGTCGGCGCGCAGCCAGGCCAGCACGCTGTCGATGCCCTCGCGGGAGCCGGCGATGGTGCCGTTGATGCCCTCGCCGGCCAGTAGCAGGGTGCCGCGCACTTCGTTGTCCAGACAGTGCTGCAACAGCGGCTCGCGCAGTTCGCAGTAGTCGTCCAGGGTGACGAATTTGTAAAGGGCAGCAACAACGATGGGCTTCATGGCATTCACGGATCGATCT
>JBFHRT010000042.1:0-9816 GCA_041591575.1 Spongiibacteraceae bacterium | reverse complement strand
TCCAGCACTGCCAGGGCCTTGCGAAAGCCCGAGGAGCTCTTGGTGCCGCCCTCGCCGTGCACCTGGAAGAATTCCTCTTCCTGGAATTCCCAGGCCTCAACGGTGTGGGCGATAAACACGGTGGAGATGTTGGAGAACTGCCGGCGTATGCCCTGCAGCGCCCAGAAGAAAAAGGACTTGGCCAGTTTGCGGCAGTGCTCGTCCATGCTGGAGGACACGTCGAGCACGAAGAACACCACCGCATTGGTGGTGGGCTGGTGACGCCTAGCCAGCTGGCGAAAGCGCAGGTCGTCGTTGCTGATGGGAACGCGACTGTCTGGCTGCGCCTTGCGCCGCTTGATCGCCTCCTTCATGGTGCGGCGGCGGTCCAGCCGCGAGCGCGCGCCGCGCTTGTCCCAGCCCTCGCGCACGTAGGCGTCTTCCTCCAGCGTGCTGCCCTCCTTGGGTTGCAGGTTGGGCAGCTGCAGGTCTTCCCACAGCCAGTCGAGGATGTCGTCGATCTGGAATTCCAGCTCGAAGGTGATCTGGCCGTCGTCGCCGCCGCTGCCTTTCTTGCCGCGACCGCCGGGCTGGGCCGGGCGCAATACATCGCCGGGTTTGACCTTGCCCTGGCCGGCGCCCTCGCGCTGGTCGCCGTCGAGCAGGTGAAAGCGGTAGTGCTCCATGAACTTGACCGGCACTTTCACCGTGCGGTTGCCGGGCCGGCTGAGCACGTCGGAGCCCGCCACCAGATCAGGCAGGTGCTGGCGCACCGCCTCGCGGACCTTCTCGTTGTGGCGCAGCCAGTCCCGCGTGCCGCGGGAGAACAGGTCGTACCAGCGCCCCGGTCCGTCCCTGCTTTTTTGGTCAGTGGGCGACATGCTGCCTCCCTCCCGGGATTGCTCCTGGGATTATTCCTGCGAGAGTAGTGTGGTCACGTAGTTCAGCGCTTCGCGGGCGCTGTATTTGTCGTAACCGTAATCGTTGATCAGGCGCTCCTCGACGGCGGCAATCTTTTCCTGGGCTTCCTCGTCCGGGCGGGCGATGGAGGTGACCAGGCGCAGCACGTCGCGGCGCTCCTCGAACAGGTATTTTTCCATGGCCTCCTTGAGGCGGCCGTGGGAATCGAGCGAGAATTTTTCGCCTTTCTTGTAGGCGACCATGGCCTTGCGTACCACTTCCTGGCGGAAAGTCTGCTTGCCGGCATCGGAGATGTTGATCTTCTCCTCCACCGCGCGCAGAAAGCGCTCGTCGGGCTCGCGGCTCTCGCCGGTGATGGGGTCCAGCACCTCGCGGTTGTCCAGCGCGGCCTCGACCTCGTCCAGGTATTTCTCCAGCAGGCTCTCGCTCTCTTCCTCGAAGGAGACGAACAGGGCCTTGTGCACGTCTTCCTTGACCCAGTGGTTGTAAAAGTCCTTGCGCGCGGTGACCAGGAAATCCACCCACTCGCGTTTCTGCTTGGCCTCGATGCGGGCGTCGCTCTCGATGGCATCCTTGAGGGTGACCAGCACTTCCATGCTGGTCAGGCTCTTGGTTTCCGAGCGGGAAATGGCGTTGGACAGGGCGTTGACCACAAAGCGTGGCGACACACCGGACAGGCCCTCGTTTTCAAACTCGTTGCGGATGCGATCGATCTCCGACTGCGAGTAGCCTTCCACGTCCTCACCGGCGTAGAACTTGACCTTCTTGCTCAGGTCCAGGTCCTCGCGCTCCGAGGGCATGACCCTGGAGAGCACCGCGAACAGCGCGGCGATTTTCAGCGCGTGTGGGTCTAGGTGCACGTCCATGAAAGTGGGCGCCTGGGCGATCAGCTTGCGGTAGATCTTGGACTCGTCGTGGAAGTTGAGGGTGTAGGGCACCTGCACGATGACCATGCGGTCCAGCAGCGCCTCGTTTTCTTTTTCCTGCAAGAATTTGCGGAACTCGGCCAGGTTGGTGTGGGCGACGATGGTCTCGTCCACGTGAATCAGCGGGAAGCGCGATACCTTGACGTTTTTTTCCTGGGTCAGGGTCAGCAGCAGGTAGAGGAACTCGCGCTTGACCTTGAGGATCTCGATCATCTCCAGCAGGCCGCGGCTGGCGGAGTACACCGCCCCCGACCAGGACCAGGCGCGGGGGTCGCCCTCGTCGCCGTACTCGGATACTTTCGACAGGTCCACCGAGCCGATCAGGTCGGCGATGTCGGCGGTGGTGGGGTCGTGGGGTGCGTAGGTGCCGACACCGACGCGCTGGGCCTCGGACAGGAACACTCGCTCCACCGGGTAGCGCATGAAGTCACCGCTGTATTCCTGTTCGAGAATGGCCTGGGAGAAGGGCGACAGGTCGCCCTGGATGTCGAGGCCGTAGGTTTCACGGAACTCCGAGCGCAGGGTGTAGGGCACCAGGTTGAGGGGGTTCTCGTGCAGCGGCGAACCCTTGAGCGCATACAGCGCGCCTTCCTCGGTGTGGCTGTATTCCTCCAGGCCGCGCTTGATCAGTATCACCAGGCTGGATTTACCACCAGAGGGCGGCCCCAGCAACAGCAGCAGCCGGCGGCCCACTTCGGAGCCGGCGCTGGCGGCTTTGAAGTAATCCATGATGCGGCGCAGCGCGGTGTCGATGCCGAACAGCTCGTGGGAGAACAGGCGGAATTCGCCGTCTTCGGCGTCTTCACTCTCCTTGCGTTGCATCCAGCGCAGCATGTCCCAGATGTACTGATGACAGCTGCGGGTGACCACTTCGGGCTGCGGGCTAACAATCTGATCGAGGAACTCGGCAAATGTACCCTGCCACTGCTTCGCCCGGTGTTCGCGGGTGAAGGCATTGAGCGACTCGATAAATTTCTGATGTCCGTCGCTGTTGCCGTTGTGGTTTGCCATGCAAGTTCCTCCCGGTGTGCGCCGACAAGGCTTGTCTCGCGGCTTGGTGCCGAACCTAACCCGCAAGCCCCTTTCGAACTTAGAGTTTGGCAGGCGCGAATGATTCCGGGTGTGCAGTTGGCACCAGTACCTATAGTTTCTTGTAGCACACTTCGGCAGGGCTTTGGATAAGTACAACTCGCTTTTTACTAGAGTTTTATTAAATTGTAGCGGTTTGCGCTATTCGCGCCGAAGCGCCTTCCAATTCCGCTAGTTGCGCACCATAATGAAGTTTTACAGAGCCGCGATCGCGGTTTGTATTCCGCTTCCCCCGCCAGCCTGTCTCTGCTTCCCGCTGTCGTTTTTCAGCCGTTTTTGTCAATTTTTGTGATGCGTTGACGGATTGCGCTATGGCCGCACTGCGGCGCGTGCGCAGCGCGGGTCAACTTTTAGCAGGCGGGGCGCGCGAGTGCTAATCGGCGCGGGCGACGGAGCCGGCGGTGGTTTCAGTCGGTGATGTGCTTGAGGGATTTGTCGCGCTGCAGCTCGTAGCAGGCAAAATCATTGGCCATCAGCAGTGCACCGTTAAAGTGCTCGGCCGCTTCGCGGCGCAGGTCGTCGACACAGTGCTCGCCGGCGGTTTCGCTGGCGCGGTAGCGCTGGCTGAAGTGGGTCAGTGCCAGGTGCCTGAGCCCCGCGGTGCTGGCGGCCTTGGCCACCATGGCGGCGGTGGAGTGCATGTACTGCGGCCCCACCTGCGCCAGCACATCCTCGGTGAAGGTGGCCTCGTGAATCATCAGGTCCGAGCGGGCCATGTCGCCAATCAGCAGTTCGGGCTGGTCGTTGTCGCCGGCGACAATCACGCTGCGCGCTGGCCAGGCCGGGTGGCGGACATCGTCGGGTTCGATGCGGCGGCCATCGTCCAGGGCGATGCTGCGCCCCGCCTGCAGTTCGCCCCACAGCGGCCCGCGCGGCACCTGCAGCGCGGTGAGCTTGTCGGGGTCGACAGTGACGCGCGGCCGTTCCTCAAGGCGGTAGCTGAAGCAGGGCACCCGGTGCGACAGTGCGGTGGCGCTGACCTCGATGCGCGCGTCGCTGTAGCGGAAATCGGGCGCGTCACTACGCAGGAAATGGATGGGGTAGCGCAGGCGGCTGAGGTCGGTGTGCTCGATCACCGCGCGCACGAACTGCTCGATGCCGTCGGGGGCGCAGATGGTCAGCGGGTCTTTGCGCCCGCTCATGTTGGCGCTGGCGATCAGGCCCGGCAGGCCATAGCAGTGGTCGCCGTGTACGTGGGTGATGAAGATGGCGCGCAGCCGCGCGCTGCTATAACGGGTGTGCAGCAACTGCTGCTGGGTGCCCTCGCCGCAGTCCACCAGATACCAGTCGCGGCTGTCGTCGATGGCCAGGGCGAGGGCAGTGACGTTGCGCTGGCGGGTGGGTACGCCGGCACTGGTTCCCAGAAAGGTAAATCGCATGGGCTCGTCGTTTATGGGCTTAGTGGGCAGTATACCGTTACTGCTACGCCGCCCGCCACGGCGCCCGCGGCCTTTAGGTGCCGCCGATGTTCAGTCGTCGCTGTCGCCACTCGCCGCGGCGCCGCGCTGCGCCAGCGCCAGGGTCTGCGCCGAGGGTGGCGCCGCCAGGAGTGCGGCGATGCTGTCGATCAGGTTGCTGACCATAAACTCGGTGTCGCTCACCAGGCCGCGATAGTCGGGGTTGGTGCGTACCCGGGCATGGTCGGAAATGCCGTGATAGGCGAGGACGTTCATCAGCAGGATACGCTGCTCCAGCACCGGCTGCGGCAGGCTCAGCTGGGCGGTGATCTCGGCGATGCGCTGCTCCCGCGTCAGTTGCAGCGAATGGCGCTCTGGCAGCCAGTAACCCAGGGTATTGCTGGCGATCAGTTCGGCGCTGATATGCACAAAGGCTTCGCCGCCGTCGCTGTCCGTCAGCTTTTCTGCCAGTGGAATCACCAGCGCCGAGGCGATCACGGTCTCCGAGGGCAGGCCGCTGGCGGCCAGTTCGTCCACCAACTGGCTGCGGCGCTCGGCCACTACCGGCCCGTGTTTGTCGAAGATGGCCTGTAGCAGGCCGGTCTTGCTGCCGAAGTGGTATTGAATGGCGTTGCGGTTGCTCTGCTTGGCGGCGCGGGTGATGGTATTGAGCGACACGCCCTCGATGCCGTGGCGGGCGAACAGCTGCTCCGCCGCGCGCACAATGGCCTCTCGCGTGCGCAGTGTGCGGCTGTCCTGGGTTTTGGGTTCCGCCCTGTTCACCTGTGCGTGCTCCTCGCTGCTAGGGCGCCGAAGCCATAACCCGCGGCGCAAAGCGCGGCATTTTAGCAGACTGTCAGTCGTGGCTGCGGCTGTGACTTTCGGAGCGGGTCCGCTGGTGGATGCCCGGATTGGTTTGTCTGCTTGAACCGATGCCGCCGTTGGGGTCATACCTGTTTTAAGAAGATTGTATTATTATCATTCGGCGCGGGTCTTGGGAAGGGGACGCGCACCGGCGCTGGGCCGCCCTGCAATGCCGGGCCTGCCGTACTGGGGATGGCCTCAGGGTGATGCCGGAAACTGACAACGAAAACCGAGGAGTTTGCCATGAAGTTTGCCTACCACCACAGCATGTGCCCGCCGGAACAGTACGTGCCGCTGGCCAAGGCCGCCGAAGAGCTGGGCTTTAACACCATCACCATGCCCGATAGCATCTGCTACCCCAAGGAAGCAAGCTCCAAGTACCCCTACAACGCCGATGGCAGTCGTGAATTTCTCGACGGTGTGCCCTTTATCGAGCCCTTCATTCTCGCCGCCCACCTGGCGGCGGTGACCGACAAGATTCGCTTCACCACCTCGGTGCACAAGACCGCGGTGCACAAGCCGGCGCTGCTGGCCAAGAGCCTGTCCAGCCTGGCGGTGATCAGCAACAACCGCTTCGGCTACGGAGTCGGCATCAGCCCCTGGGCCGAGGACTTCGAGGCCACCGACACGCCCTGGGAGAAGCGCGGCAAGCGCCTGGACGAACTTATGGAGATTCTCAACGGCCTGATGACCGGTGAGTACTTCGGCTACCAGGGCGAGCACTTCCAGCTGCCCGAAATCAAACTTTGCCCGGTGCCCAGCATCAAGCCGCCGCTGCTGGTGGGCGGCCACTCCAAGCCGGCACTGCGCCGCGCCGCCAAACTGGGCGATGGCTGGATCTGTGCCGGTGCTGAACTGGACGCCATCAAGGGCATGATCGACCAGATCAACGAGTTCCGCGTCGAGTACGGCCGTGACAAAGAGCCCTTTGAATTCCACGCCATGACCGGCGAGGCCTACTCCGCCGACGGCATCAAGCGTCTGCAAGACGTCGGCGTGCAGGAAGTGCTGGTGGCCTTCCGCGATGTGTATGCCAGCGAGCCCGACGACAAGACCGTGGAGCAGAAGATCGACATGATGAAGTGGTACGCCGACGAGGTGATTGCCAAATCCGGCAGTTGAGATAGCTAAGGTGATGTAGGGCAGTATCTTATAGATAGACACTGTCGCAGCGCGCAAAGGGCCGGCTCATTAGCCGGCCCTTTTTCGTTTCGGGGCGGGCGCATGATAGCTGGTTAAAACACCTGTTTTATTTTGGTCAAAACTGTGCTGTAATGGGGCCTGATTGCTGTCCGTGATACGACGAGGAGGCTCCCATGTCCCGGCTTTTCACCTGGCTGCGCTATGCCGCGCTGGCCCTGATTTTCACCGCTCTGGGCCTGCTGCTGGGTCGCAGCGACAGCGGCGCGCAACTGGCCGGCGCCCTCGGTGACTCGGCCTCGCGGCTCAAGAGCCGGGCGCTGGAAACGGTGGTGGCCGCGGCCGACCTGGATACGCGGGCGCTGGTGCTGATGGAAAACCCGGAATTGATGAAGCGGGTCAGCGAGGGCGGTGCTTTCGGCGGTCAGTTTTCGCGCCATGCGGCGCAGAACATGTTCGCCGACGACCACGAGCATGCCATTGCCGACGTGCGCGACAAGACCGTGGTGGAAGCCGCCGGCCCACGCAGCTGGCTGATCCGCATGCCCATCGTCAACGCGGTGCTGTTCGAGACCGACGCCGGCCTGGTGCTGGTAGACACCGGCATGGCGCCGGCGGGGCCGGCGCTGGTGCAGGCCATCAAGTCGGTTTCCGACAAGCCGCTGCACACGGTGATCTATACCCACGGTCACGTCGATCACGCCTACGGCACCTGGGCGCTGCTGGAGGCGGGCTGGACCCCAGAAATCATCGCCCACCAGAAGCTGGTGGACCGCTTCGAGCGCTATATCCGCCTGCGCGGCAGCTTTGCCAAGTACATGACCCAGCCCGAGCCGCAGCTGCCGGCCTCGCGCGACGACCTGGTGTGGCCGACACGCACCTTCAGCGGCGACGAGCTGAGCCTGGAGATCGGAGGCGAGACCTTCGTGCTCAAGCACTTCCCCGGCGAAACCGACGACCAGCTGTTCGTGTGGCTGCCCGGCCGCAAGATGCTGGCCTCGGCCGACTACTACCAGGGTTTTCTGCCCAATGTCGGCAACGGCAAGCGCGTGCAGCGCTATGTGCAGGAGTGGGCGCAGGCGCTGCGCGCCATGCAGGCACTGGAGCCGGCGGTGCTGCTGCCGGCCCACGGCGGGTTGATCACCGAGCCGCAGCAGATCCAGGAAAACCTCGGTGTACTGGCCGAGGCCTTCGAATACCTGGAAGCCTATACCGTTGCCGAGCTCAACAAGGGCACCCGCAAGGACCTGATCTTCCAGCATGCACAGCTGCCCGAGCACCTGGCGCAGCACCCGACCCTGGGCGTGCAATACGTGTCGGTGAAGGATGTGGTCAAGATGATTCTCAAGCGCTACACCGGCTGGTGGGACGATATCCCCTCGCACTGGTCGCCGGCGCCGCTGGAGCGGCAGGCGCAGGCGGTGGTCGAGCTCGGTGGCGGCCTTGAGGCGCTGGTGGCCTATACCCGCGCCCTGCTGTCTGAGGATGTGGTGCTCGCCAGCCACTTCGCCGACTGGGCCTTTTATGCGGCGCCAGGCGATGCGGCGGTGCAGCAGCTGGTGATCGACGTCTACCGGCAGCGTATTCTCGACCCGGCCAGCAACACTCAGGAAATTCTCGCCTACCTCGACCAGATGGCGCTGGCGCGCGGCCTGCAGCAGGCCAGCGCCAACTAGCTCGCGGCGCTGATGGTCGCAGCCCGGGGCTGAGGATTAGTGTGGGGGAATATAGGGCAGCAGGTGCTCGAGGCTGACGGTGTAACCGCAGTCGTGCAGCCAGGTCACCGCCTCGCCTATCTCGCGGAAGCTGCGCACGGCCACGCCGCTGCCCTCGTAGTAGCTCTCTGCCACCTGGTCCTGCACCACCGAGCAGTTGATCAGCGCCGAGTGGCCGGCGCCGCGGGCGCCGCCGTAGGCGCTCAGTTCGCGGAAGGGTTTGGCGGCCTCCGGTACCGACAGGCTGCCGGTCAGATTGACGTTTATCACCGCCCAGCGCGGCCCCGGCCGCTGCGCTATGCGCTGTTTGATAAAGGCGGCCGCGGCAACGGCGCCCTCGTAGTTGAAGTTGCCCTCCGAGACCATCAGCAGTACGTCGTCGATCCACTCGATCACGGCCGAGCCGTGTTCGCGGCCAGTATGCGTTGTCGGGGGCATCTCCTTGCGGCCTCTGCGGAAACTGCCGTTGCGTATGCTTGAGTATAGGCGGCGCCTATACGGGTGGTTTGTGCGCAGTTCGCGTTAGCGACGCTCGCCGCGATCTGGCGCCCATGCCGAGTAAATAAGGCTGGTCAGTCTTCTGCTGCGGGCAGGTAGGGCTGCAAATCGGCCAGCGACAGCCGGTAGCCCTGGCTGCGCAGCCAGACGATGGCTGCATCCAGGCTGCGGAAATTGCGGATATTGCCCTCGCTGTCGCGGTGAATCTGTTCGAACACCTGATCCTGCACGCTGGAAAGATTCACTGCGGCGGCGTGGCGGCGGCCTTTGCCCTCGCAATAGGCCGCCAGCGCCTGCAGTCGCGCCCCCGCCTCTGGTACCGGCAGCGTGCCGGTCATATTGACGCTGAGCAGCGCCCAGTGGGTGGGGGCCCTCTGTTCGACGCACTTCTTTACCTGGCGCTCAAGGCTGAGCGTGGCTTCAAGATTGAAGTCGCCGGTGGTGGCGCAGAGCAACACATCGTTGACCCACACCAGGCTGAAGATACCGTGCTCGTCCAGCATTGCCCGTCCTGCCGCGTCGGGTGCCGTAGCCGCGGGTGTCTGTTGGTGTTACTTGAGTATACCCGAGCAGCCGCGGCGTCGCTGCCGGGCGCTAGCGGGGGCGCAGCTGCTCTACCAGGTCGAACAGGTAGCGGGCGTAGTCCTGGCGCTCTTCCATGGGCAGCATCAGCAGGTGCTGGGCGGCGCCCATGGCCAGGTCGAAGGCGGCGTTGGTGATCTGCCTGGCATCGATGTCGCGGCGCACCTTGCCGGATTTTTGCAGCTGCTCGATCAGGCCTGTCATCAGCGCGCGGAAATGGCGGATCTTTTCGCCCTGGGCCTTGAGGCTGTTGCGGTGGGTGAGGGCGAAGTTATAGAGGTTGAAGCGCACCCGCCACTCCAGGTCCGACTCCGCATCCAGCGGCAGGCCGGCCTGAATCAGGGGGATAAAGGCATCCAGCGACAGGTCGTCGCCGCCCAGCATCGCCTCCTGCATGCGCGCATCAATGCGCAGGTCCGCCCAGTTGAAGGCGGCAATGACGATGTCTTCTTTGCTGTTGAAATAGTGCGAGAGCACGCCGATGGAGCAGCCCAGCTGCTTGGCCAGGGCGCGGGTGGTGAGGGCGTCCAGGCCCTGCTCGGCTATCAGCCGTGCGGCGGCGGCGGCAACTTCCTCGCGCCGGCTGTCGTGGTCCACTTTTCTCAAAACAAGCTCCGGGGCACGGTTTCTGCGGCTTTCACGGATGGCTCTTACGGGAATGGGGCGCAATTATATAGGACTGTGATTAATTTTCATATCGAACGC
>JBFHRT010000041.1:0-9844 GCA_041591575.1 Spongiibacteraceae bacterium | reverse complement strand
GGGTTGTCGGTGTGGCTGCGCAGGATCGACTGCAGGCTGACCCGGTCCTGGCGCAGCATGGGCTGTTGCGCCTGCAGTGCCAGCTGGGCAATCCACTGGCGGCCGAACAGGTCGGCCGACTGCTGCAGTAGCAGGCCGCTGGCCTTGACGCTGGCAATCACCAGCACCAGGCCGGTGGCGCTACTGATCAGGGCGGCAATCAGCGCACATTTGGCCGCGATCGGCATGCGCAGCAGGGCGTTGAGCATCAGTGGGGGTCCCCGGTTGGCCACAGTGGCTGGCGACAGTATACCAGCGCGCCGGCGCCGGGAAACGGCCGCGGTCGCGCTTGTGGCTGCGGATGTGGACGCGGTTATGGGTGCAATGGTGTCGGCGCGGTGCAGCCGCTACAATAGCGCCCGGAAATCTGTGGGGAATGCCGTGAAAGAAATTGTTCTGATCACCATCGCCGGCGAAGACCAGCCCGGCGTCACCAGCACCGTGACTGGCCTGCTCGCCGGCTACCAGGTCAATATCCTCGATATCGGCCAGGCGGTGATCCACGACAGCCTGGCGCTGGGCATTCTCATCGACCTGCCGGAGCAGGCCACGGGTTCCCCCATCCTCGCCGCCATCGACACCAGCGTGCGCGAGCTGGGACTGCAGGCACGTTTCTCTCCGGTGACCTCAGACAGCTACCAGCAGTGGGTGGCCCACCAGGGCAAGCAGCGCCATATTCTCACCCTGCTGGCGCGCAAGATCACCGCCGAGCATATCGCCCGGGTCACCGCCATCGTCGCCAGCTACGGTCTCAACATCGACCGCATCGACCGCCTGTCGGGACGGGTGCCGCTGGAGGGGGTCGACCAGCAGAGCAAGTCCTCGGTGGAGATCTCGGTGCGCGGCGGCCTGCCGGATGTGGCCGAGTTCCGCCAGGCAGTGATGCGCCTGGCCAGCGAGCTGGACATCGACATCGCCTACCAGGAAGACACCATGTACCGGCGCACGCGCCGGCTGGTGGCCTTCGACATGGATTCCACCCTGATCGAGGCGGAGGTGATCGACGAGCTGGCCAAGGCCGCCGGCGTCGGCGAGCAGGTGGCCGAGATCACCGAGCGCGCGATGCGCGGCGAGATCGATTTTCAGGAAAGCTTTCGCGCCCGGGTGGCGCTGCTCAAGGGCCTGGACGCCTCGGTGCTGGAGGGCATCGCCGAGCAGCTGCCGCTGACCGAGGGCGCCCAGCGGCTGGTGTCCACCCTCAAGCGGCTGGGCTACAAGACCGCCATCCTCTCCGGCGGCTTCACCTACTTCGGTGAGCACCTGCAGCGGCTGCTCGGCATCGACTATGTCTACGCTAATGCGCTGGAGATCGAGGACGGCCGTGTTACCGGCCGTGTGGTTGGGGAAGTAGTAGATGGCGCGCGCAAGGCAGCACTGCTGCGCGAGCTGGCGGCAAAGGAGGGCATCGACCTGGAGCAGGTGATCGCTGTTGGCGACGGCGCCAACGACCTGCCCATGCTCAGTATCGCCGGCCTCGGCATTGCCTTTCGTGCCAAGCCCATCGTGCGCGAGACCGCCAAACAGTCCATCTCCACCCTGGGGCTGGACGGTATTCTCTACCTGCTGGGGATCAGTGATCGCCACGTTTGAGCGCTCACGACGCGGCGGGTTGCGTGCTTTTGTAGGTGCGGCTTTAGCCGCACAAGCTATCCGCAAAGCGAGCATGGTGGGCGCGGTGTGCGGCTAAAGCCGCACCGACAACGATAGCGCCTGCGTCAGTATCAGGCAATCTCTGCAAACTCGTCATTCATCTCCGGGCCGTGCTCGTGTCTGTAAGAGCCCTAGATATATTTCGGTTGCATCTGCCCCTGGCGTCCGCAACGCAAACTTATGCGGACCTACGCCGCTAAGATTGCGGCATTGGGGTGCGCGATGCGCACCGTTTTTGCCTTTAAGCTTCCGACCTCAGACTTCCGACCTCAGGCCGCTGTTCACGCGATATCGGCAAACTCGTAATCCATCTCCGGGCCGGGCTCGTGCACGTAAGAGCCCTGGATGTAGTCCGGTTGCATCTGCCACAGCGCGGCCAGGGTCGAGGCGCTGTTGACCTCCGGCACCACGGCCTTGGCCCCCTGTTCGCGCACCGCGCGCACCGCTTCCTTGAGTTCTTCCGTTGTCAGCGGCTGAGCGGCACTGTTGGCCAGCTTGGCCAGCGGCGGCTGCAGCTGTTTCAGCAACTGTAGCTGCTCGCTGCTGCTGCCGACGTCGCAGAGTGCAAACTGGCAGCCGAGTTCGCGCAGCTGGATGGAGAAGGCGAGGGCGGCCTTGAGGTTGTTGGCCACGCTGGCGGCGTGGAACTGAAAGCCGATGGTCTGGGGTGGCAGGCCCGAGGCTTTGAGGGCGACGCCCAGCCAGGGCAGCAGGGTCTTGTCGAGCAGGGCGCTGCAGCTGAGGTTGATGATCAGGCGCGTGTTGGGGCTGCGGCGCAGGCTGTCGGCCAGGCGCTTGGTGGATTCGACAATGATCCAACGCTCCAGCTCGGTATTGCCGTCGGCCTGCTGGTCCAGCGCCCGCAGCATTTCCATGCCGCCGATCTCGTCGGCTTCGCGATCGCGCAGGTCCAGCAGCACCTCGTAGTAGTCACCGCCCTCGTCACCCAGTGACACCAGCGGCTGGAACAGCAGCTGCAGGCGGTTGTCGATGCGCGCCTCGTCGATCAGTTGCTGTACGTCCAGGCTGCGCTTGAGGCGCTGGCGCTGGCGCACGTAGAGGGCGGCGCCATTGCCGGTGCCGCTGCCGCCGGCGTCGTCGCGAATCTGTTCGCAGACGCCGTAGCAGTTGTCCAGCAGCGCGTTGGCGCTGGCGGCGTTGGCGCGGGTGATGGCGCTGACTCCGGCGCTGGCGGTGTACTGCTGTGACTGCTCGTCGATCTCGACGATGCGGGTTTCCAGCTGGCGGCACAGTGCCGTCGCCTTCGCCAGCGCCGAGTCGGCGTCGGTGTCGCGCAGCAGGCAGGCGATCAGGTCGTCGCCGACACGACTGCATTCAGCCCCTTCCAGGGATTCAGCAATGAGCTGGGCCATATCGGCCACCAGCGTCAAGGTGTTATTCAGCCCCAGCTGGCGACGCAGGATATGGAAGCGGTCCAGCGAGAACAGCAGCAGCGAACCCTCGCTGCCGCCACCCAGGCCATGGGCCACCACGTCCTGCAGCTTGGCGATGAATTCGGCAGCGGCCATCAGTCCGGTCAGCGGGTCGACACCGCTGCCTGCCTGGGGGGCCAGCTGGGTGCTGCCGCCCAGCCGCAGTTGTACGCAGGGTTCGTCGTCGTAGGTGGCATGCTGCAGCGTCATGCCGCTGTCGATGCTGGCGCCGTCGGCGGTAATGGCGCGCACGCTCAGCTGGCTGGGCTCGGCGCCCGCTTCGGTCTGGCACTTGAGCGCGTTTTTGACCCGTTCCTGGTCGTCCTCGTGCACCAGATCAATCAGCGACGCGCAGTCCAGCTCCTCGGCTTTGGTGTAGCCCAGGGTCTCGGCAAAGCGATCATTGGCATTAATGATCATGCCGTCGGCGACGTAGGCGATGGCCTCGTCGGATTGCGACAGCAACAGGCTGTTGCGCTCCTCTGCCAGCTGTAGCTGTTGTTGGGTTTCAGCCAGTGCCAGCCGTGCCTGGCGCGCGTGAAATTCACGCAGGCAGCTGTGGGCGAGGCGCTGCAGGTCGCCGCTGGCAATCACGTCGGCGCAGGAATCGGTGCTGGCCAGCTCGCGTTTGTCGCTGATCAGCAGCAGTGGCAGCTCGGCACCGGCGCGCTCCAGTAGTTGGTGGCACTGGTCGACGGACAACGGTGCGGCGCCTTCGCGCAGCAGCAGCAGGTCGCCACTGTCTGTGCTCAACAACTGTTGCAGCTCGCTGGCATCGGCGGCGTTTTTCAGGCGCAGCACATGCCCCATGCGGCGGCACAGGCTGGTGAGCTGGGCGCCGGTTTCATCGTTGACGCCGACCAGCAGAAGTCGGACTGCGTTGCTTTTCATGGAGTCTTACAGCGGAGTGTTATGTGACTTAGCCTATAGCTGATCCCACAGACTATCAAACGACGCGCTGCGATGATCGCTGGTTTCTTGTTCTTTTTCAAACTTCGTCTCAGTTTTCAAGGGCTTGTATTGAAATAGGCAGAACGTGCTGGCGCTGGCGGCGCGCGCGGTGAGCTGCGCTCGCAGTACCTGGCCGGGCTGTCGCAATTCCAGCGTCTGGCCGGTCTTGAAGGCGGTGCGCGGCGCCAGCAGGTAGCCGGGGGTGTCGGCCAGCGGGTCCGGCGGCAGCAGAAAGCTGCGGTGGCTGTGTTTGCCCGGCAACCCCAGGTGCAGCGCGCTGGCGCTGAAGGGCTCGGCGCTGTCGCCCAGCACTTCGATGCCGACCTGGCTGTAGTCGGTGCTGACGTTCTTCACCCAGCGGATACAGCCCAGCGACCAGTGCGGGGCGCCGTTGCTCTTGAGGGCTATCAGATTGCCGCTCTTGAGCTGCACTGCCTGGTTGCTGGGCCACTGGATGCAATAGCCGCGGTCGCTGGCGTTGACCGCGATCACCGCGTAAGAGTGGTGGCGACAGCCACTGTCCTCGGCTTTGGCGGCGGCGCCGGGCGAGGTAAAGTCGATGACATCGTAGTCGTCGTTGGGGCCGCCCGGCGTTTTGTTGCCGCGGTCGAAGACGTCGCGCTTGAGGGAGTCGGACCACACGTCGCGTCGGCGCTGCAGAAACGGGTTGCCGCCAGTCGCCGCTTCGTTGTCGCCGCTGAAGGCCTCGAAGGGAGTCTGGTCAGCGACGAAGAAGTGCGCGGCCACCAGCCCCAGCGCCACCACCACCCGGGTGTCGCAGTCGCTGCGCTCCGAGGCGCGCTGTGACATCTGCCCCCAGGCCTGTTGCAGGTGCGACAGCAGCTGGCTGTTGATCTCGCTGTCGTCCACCAGCGCGTCGCTGGTGTCGCGGGCGTGCTTTTGCAGAGCGCCCAGGTGCCGGCACAGCTCGCCGGTGTCGATACCCAGGCAGCGGCTGCGGTCAGTGCACAGCTCGCGGTATTGCGGCGGTCGGTCGGCCGTAGGGCTGACGATAAAGGCGCAGCTGTCGAGTTCGCCGCCGCGCAGCGCCAGCTTGTCACTCCAGCTGGCGAACTGCTGGAACACGCGGGGCAGGTCTGCCTGCTGCAGCTGGTGTGGGCGTGCGCAGGCCAGCAGCAGCGGGCGCAGGTAGGCCTGGGTCAGATTGCAGCTGCCGAACAGCGGGTCGTCCATGCGCTGGCCGCTGAGTTGATTGATGACCGCAATCTGAAACAGCTTGTGCAGCATCAGCCAGAAGCCGGGCTGCGGGTCGCTGTAAAGCTGGTAGCGGCGCAGCAGCATGCGGCTGTATTCGGTGATCGCCCGGTGTGTAGCCAGTGCCAGTTCGGCTTGGGTGTTGCGCCCACCCTCGGACAGCTGGGTGGCGACCAGTCGATAGCCCAGTGCCAGCTGTTCGTTGAGGAAATCAGACAGCTGCACCACTTTGTGTGCGTTGGGCGGCAGCACAAAGGCTTTGTTCAGGTAGTGGCGCTGCATGCCATTCTGCGCCAGGTGCAGGGCGGGGCGAATGTTTTCCAGTGCGTCCAGACGCTCGGCCGGGCGGCAGGCGACCTGGTTGAGTTGCCTGACCGCCAGGTAGAGTTGTTTCGAGGTCTCGCCGAGATTGGCCTTGGGCAGGGCGTCAGCCCAGGCGCGCACCGCCCCGGCGTTGAGCTCAAAGAAGCTGTGCTCCTTCAAGGTCGGCTCGGGCAGGGATGGGTCCGGTGTCGGTAGCGGCTGCATGGGCTGAACGGGGCGCCTGGCTCGGTATTGCGGTTACCAGAATACAGTACCACTGCACCGCCAGTCCGGCCAGCCTGTGAATTAGTTCTTTAAATAAGGGGTTTCCGAGACGCAGTTCACGTAATTTCTTGAAATTGCCGTCACTGCTCAGTTGTCTACCGTGCGCCGCTCACTGCTGATGCTGAAGCCGAACAGATTGACGCTGTGGGTGCTCATCAGGCAGTCACCCAGTTTGACGTGCAGGATCTGGCCGCTGGGTTGCAGTAGTTCCAGTATCTGCTCCGCCTTGAAGGCGCCGCGCTGGGCCAGCAGGCGCGGCGGTGACAGCCCCTCTGCCGGCAAGGTAAACACGCGGTAGCTGTGGCCTATGGCCAGACCCAGCTGCACCAGGCGGGCGCCGTGGGCCTCGGCCGCCGCCGACAGTCGCTCCACGCCCAGCTCGCTGCGGCTGTGCTCGATGTGCTGTACCCAGCGCAGTATGCCCAGCTGCCAGTGATCGCTGTTGCTCTCGAGCACCCCGACCACGTCGCCGGCCTGTAGCCGCAGTTCGGTGCTGCTGGTCAGGCTCAGGCAGTAGCCGCCGGCGCTGGCGTTAATCAGTGGCGCCTCGTAACTGTGGTGACCCTGGTCCGCGTGCTTTTCCCGCATTTGCTCGAGGGTGGAGGTGTAATCGATGACTTCCACCGCGAGCTCGTCGGCGGCGTGAGCGCGACGGTTGTCCTTGTCGACGCTGTCGCGGGACCCGCTCTGAGACCAGACATCACTGACCTTGCGTGACAGCTCGCGATTGTGGCGAAGTTCCTGCACCACGTCGGAGGTCTTGCTAAAAGCGCTGAAGGCGACGCTGCCGGCCACGTAATAATGGGTGGCGTACAGGCCCACACTCAGGGTGGCGCTATCGCGGCGCGACCGCCGCGGGTGACGGCGCTCGGGCATGCTCACCCACACCTGGCGCAGGTGGCGGATCAGGTCGCGGTGTAGGTCGGGTTCGTCGATCAGCGCGGTCTTGCTGTCACCGGCGACACGCTCCAGCACTTCCAGGTGGGCCCGCAGCGGGGAGGTGTCTATTCCCAGGCTGCAATTGTCATCGCAGAGTTCGCGGTAGCGCGGCGGCAAGTCATCGTCGGGGCTCCACAGGAAGACACAATCAGACAGCTCATCGCCATGCAGTTGCAGTTGCCCGGTCCAGTCATTGAGGTAGTGAAATACCGTGCTCAGTTCGTGCTGCGACAGCTGATTGGGCGGTATGGTGGCCATTAACAGGGGGCGCAGATAGGCCTGGAGCAGGTGGCTGTCGCCAAACAGGCTGTCGTGTACGTTCTTATCCAAGAGCCGGTGCTGGCGTGCCAGCACATACAGCTGATGCACGGTGTGCCAGAAATTGGGGCCGGCGCCGCTGTAGAGCTGGAACTGGCGCAGCAGTATACGGGCGTACTCGGTGAGCGCGCGGTGGATGGCGGTGGCAGTTTCACTGCGGCGCAGTAGTGCCAGTCGTGCATCAGCAAGCTGTACCGCCGCCAGCGTGTAGCCCACTGCCAGCTGGTGGTTGAGCATATGGCAGGTTTCCACCGCCCGGCGGCCATCGTCGGGCAGGCTGGCGGGTTTGTTGAGGTAGAGCCGGTGCAGCCCCCGTTTGACCTCGTGCACCACCGGCCGCAGCTTTTCCAGCAGCGCAAAACGCAGCTGCGGCGAGCACTTCAGGCGATTGAGTTCACCCAGCGCGATACGCAGTTGGCGGCAGGCCTCCTCGCTATTGGCGAGCGGTAGTGACGCCAGCCACTGCTGTACGCCCTGTGCGCTGGTGGCAAACAGGCTGTGGCGCAACAGTGTTTGGTCGGGCAGCTCCAGGTGTACGCTTGGCTGCTGTCGCATAGGGCAGTTCGACTGTGAATGACGGCGGTATGCCCTAGTATAGTTGCCGCGAGCCGCTTGGCACTATTACCGTTTGTTTGCAGCCTAGGCCGGTGCCAGTGGTGTTTTTGAGCGCTCGCCCGCCTGTTCGCGCACCAGTCGCGGTACCAGGAAGCCGGGCAGTCGCGCCAGCAGCTCCCGGTATAGGCGCCGCCCTTCCTTCTCGCCGACCTCGAAGTGGCCGGCGCCACTGACCCGATCCAGCAGGTGCAGGTAGTAGGGCAGCACGCCGAGTTCGAACAGGCGCTCGCTGAGGTCGGCCAGCGCATCGGCGCTGTCGTTGACCCCGCGCAGCAGCACCGCCTGATTGAGCAGGGTGACACCCTGTTTGGCCAGCGCCGCCAGCGCTGCGGCGACCTCGGCATCCAGCTCGTTGGCGTGATTGGCGTGAATCACCATCACCACCGGCAGCCGGCTACCCGTCAGCCAGGCCAGGCAGTCCTCGGTGATGCGCGCCGGCAGCACCACCGGCAGCCGGGTATGCAGGCGCAGGCGCCGCACGTGGCCGATGGCGGCAATGCGCGCCACCAGTCGCTGCAGGTGGCCGTCGCCGGCGGCCAGCGGGTCGCCGCCACTGAGGATGACCTCGCTGATGCCGGGGTCGGCGGCGATGTAGTCCAGCGCCTGGTCCCAGTCGCGGCTGCCGGGGGTGTTGTCGTCGTAGGGGAAATGGCGGCGGAAACAGTAGCGGCAGTGTACCGCGCAGGCGGGGCTGGTAATCAGCAGCACGCGGCCGCGGTATTTGTGGATCAGGCCCGGCACCGGGTTGCTGTCGTTCTCGCCCAGCGGGTCAGCGACGAAACCTACCTGGTGCTCGCTTTCGCGGTGACTGGGCAGCACCTGCAGCAGCAGCGGGTCGGCCCAGTCGCCCGGGCGCATGCGCGCGGCGAAGGCCCGCGGTACCCGCAGCGGAAAGTCGCGCAGGGCCTGGGCGCAGTCTGGCGCGGCGGCCGGGTCCAGCGCCAGTAGCGCCATCAGCTCGGCGGGGTCGCGGATGGCGCCGGCCAACTGCTGCTGCCAGGTTTCGGACTGCCATAACGGCGGGCTTCGGAGTATCATACGGGCCTTATTATTTGCGCGCTTTCTGCTTGAGGAATGACATGGCGAACTATTCTACCAACGAATTCAAGTCCGGTCTGAAGGTCATGCTGGACGGGGACCCCTGTTCCATCGTCGAAAACGAGTTTGTAAAACCGGGCAAGGGCCAGGCCTTCAACCGCGTCAGGCTGCGCAACCTCAAGACCGGCCGCGTGTGGGAGCGCACCTTCAAGTCTGGCGACAGCCTGGAGGGCGCCGACGTGGTCGACCGCGAAATGGAATACCTCTACAACGACGGTGAGTTCTACCACTTCATGGAGCCCGAGACCTTCGACCAGCACCAGGCCAGCACCGCCTCGGTGGGCGACGCCGCCCAGTGGCTGAAGGAGCAGGACGTGTGCACCGTGACCCTGTACAACGGTGAGCCGCTGTCGGTGACCCCGCCCAACTTTGTCGAGCTGGAAGTGGTGGAAACCGACCCCGGCCTCAAGGGCGACACCGCCCAGGGCGGCAGCAAGCCGGCGCGACTGAGCACCGGTGCGGTGGTCAAGGTGCCGCTGTTTATCAACGAGGGCGAGGTGCTCAAGGTTGACACCCGCACCGGCGAATACGTCAACCGCGTCAAGAGCTGACCGCTGTGAGTGCTGTGGTCGCCGATGCTGACTGGCGGCCGACGGCGCCGCTGCAAAATCTCGCAGTGCGCGCAGAGCTGCTGCGCGCACTGCGCGACTTCTTTGCCGAGCGCGGCGTGCTGGAGGTGGATACCCCGCTGCTGGCGAGCGCTCCGGTCACCGACCCCCACATCGAAGCGGTGGCCGCCGCTCACCCGGCGGCAGCAGGTGAGCTCTATCTGCAGACTTCCCCCGAATACGCCATGAAGCGGCTACTGGCCGCTGGCAGCGGTCCCATCTACCAGATCTGCAAGGCCTTTCGCCGCGGCGAGCGCGGTGCCCGTCACAACCCCGAGTTCACTATGGTGGAGTGGTATCGCACCGGCTTTACCCTGGAGCAGCTGATCAAGGAAACGGCGGCGCTGGTGGCATTGGCGGTGGGGCCGCGACCACTGCGGGTATTGAGCT